>CALINB010000087.1 GCA_938045325.1 uncultured Rhodospirillales bacterium
ATCATGAGCGCTTGGCGGGGCACTATAAGGACGCATTCTTTGAAATTCGTAACCGGACCGATCATGATGAACCGCTCTATGAGGGAACGAAGGAAGCGATTGACGTGTTGGATAGTGCCGGTGTTCTGCTCGGCGTCGCGACGGGGAAATCACGGCGCGGTTTAGAAGCGACGCTCGAAAGGCATGGATTACTCGACCGTTTCGTCTCGCTGAAAACATCCGATGACGGACCCGGCAAACCGAACCCCACGATCCTTTTGGACGCGATGCGAGAACTTGGCGCGGAGCCGCAAAATACGGTCATGATCGGCGATACCGTTTTCGACATTACGATGGCGGCGAATGCCAAAGTGACAGCAATCGGTGTAGACTGGGGTTATCATGAAGCGAGTGAGCTGAAATCCGCGGGTGCCGAGACGATCCTCCGATCGTTTCGCGAACTTGAGGAGACGCTCCGTACAATTTGGGGAAGGCTGTAATGCGTTTGTCCATGATATTGAAGGCTCTCGCGGTTTTGATCGTCGCCGTTATCGTTGGTGCGATCATTGTTGTCATGAATATCGATTTCAATCAGTACAAGGGTTTGATCGCGGAGAAGGTCAAGGAAGCGACCGGCCGTACCCTTGTGATCGACGGCGATATTAGGCTCGAGCTGTCCTTCTCGCCCTCCTTGGCCGTCGATGGCGTCAAATTTGAAAATGCCGATTGGGGATCACGGCCGCAAATGGTGACGGTCGACAAGTTCTCCGCGCAGGTGGCGTTGCTTCCGCTTCTCACTAAGACCGTGGAAGTCGATCATGTGTTGTTGAGCGGGGCGGATATTTTGATAGAGCGCGATGCAAAAGGCCGCGCTAATTTCGATTTCGGGACCGCTGCGCCCAAGTCTGCCGTGGCACCCAAAGAAAGCGCCAAGAGTTCACTGGCGAGCGCTCCCGATGATTTACCGATACCGGTAGTCCGAAAGGTTTTGATCGAAAACGCGAAACTTACCTACATAGACGCGGCTTCCGGCCAAAAGCATGTCCTACTGCTCGATAAGATATCGCTCGCAGGGGACGGTCCGGGCGAGCCCGTCGATATGTCTTTCGCGATGACGGTGGATGGGCAGCCCATCTCCGGTAGCGGGCAATTGGGCGCGTTGGGGGCTTTGACCGATCCGGAGAAGGAGTGGCCGCTGAAACTTGATGTGGAAGCGGGTGGCGCCAAGGTCGCGATTGGCGGCAGCATTCAAGACGCCATTGGCGTGAGTGGACTGGACCTGACGCTTGCGGCGTCCGGTCAATCATTCGCAACGCTATCACCGCTGGTCGGTGCGTCTATTCTGCCAATTGGTCCCTATTCGATTTCCGCCAAGGTGCGCGGCGGTCTGAGTACAATTATCGAACTTACCGATCTTGCGGTGAAAGTTGGGAAAAGTGACATTGGTGGAAATCTAAAAGCTAAACTTGCTGGAAAGCGCCCGTCAATCGACGGTGCGTTCAAGTCGACATTGATCGATCTGACGGATTTCCTGCCTTCCGGCGCCAATAAATCGGATGCTCAAAATTCGGATAAAGGGGCGGACTCTAAACCGGGATCTTCAGATAGCGCTGGCGAGGACGGCCGGGTGTTGCCGAATACACCACTGCCGGTCGAGGCGTTAAAGCTCGCGGATGCGAATATTCGACTGACGGCGAAACGCGTTTTAGCGAATGGGCCTGCGATCGAAAATATCGATGTCGGTGTCTCTCTCAAAGGCGGGAATCTCCAAATTTCCCCACTTAAGGCGGAGATTGCAAAAGGGACGATTGACGGCGAAGTCCGGTTGGACGGCTCTCGGGCGACGCCTGCATTGGCGGTATCGATGAAGGCATTGAAAATCGATCTTGGCAAACTTCTCACCGATGCGGACGTTACGGACCTGCTCGAAGGCGCGATTAATATCAACGTGAAGCTGAACGGGCGGGGCAAGACCGTACGCAACCTCGCGGCTGGGCTCGATGGTCAGGTCAGAGCCGTGATAGGCGAGGGACGTGTGAAGACGACCGCTTTGGATGCCTTTATCGGTGGGCCGACTCAGGTTGTTGCTAAGATGATAACCGGCGACAAGAAGGAATATACCGTCTTGAACTGCGTGGTCTCCCAAACCGATATCAAGAAGGGCATCGCGAATATTTCGGCTGCGGTCATCGATACGGAATACGCGCGGATCGTTGGGAAAGGAAAAATGGATCTCGGAACTGAAGCGCTCGACGTTGTCGTCACACCCGAGCCGAAATCCGCGACCTTAAATTTGGCGGTCGCGGTCAAGATCGGCGGTACCTTGGGAGACCCGAGCTACGGATTGGATGAATTTTCTGTTTTACGGAAACTCGGCGGCATGGCGCTTGGGGTCGGCTTTCCGCCGGCGCTCCTTTTGGGATTGGGCGAATTGGGTGCCGATGGCGATAATCCGTGTTTGAAACCCGCTACTTCATCCGGCGGAAAATCGGCACCGGCACAGAAAGAAGCTTTGGACCCAGTGTCCAAAGGGGTCGAAGGTGCGGGTAATCTTTTGAAGGGGTTATTCGGTAAGTGACGGGAACGGCGCCGAAACGATTTTACAAAAAAGTCGATGTCGAGGAATTAGCGGACGGGTTCGCGATTACGTTGGACGGACGTCCGGTTCGCACGCCGATGAAATCGAAACTACAACTACCTTCGCAAAGGCTCGCGAGCGCGGTGGCCGAGGAGTGGGACGCGCAAACTGAGAAGATCGATCTAGGGTCGATGGCGTTGACCGGGTTTGTCAATACGGCGCTGGACCGTGTTCGCCCCCGCCGCAAGGAGGTGGTCGACGAGATCGCCGGGTATGCGGAAACC
>CALINB010000088.1 GCA_938045325.1 uncultured Rhodospirillales bacterium
ATCCACGCATCGAACATTTCTTGGGTAAACGCGTTGCGCCGCTCGGGCCGGTTCAAGGTGATGGTTGCGATTTTATCGGCGACCTCGAAGAGGAGTTCGTCTGCCATAGTTATCCTTTCGTCTTTATGATCGAAGCCAGAATGTCGGCTGGAAAATGAAATGGGGGCGCATCATCGCCGGGCGGCGCGCGATAATCAATCCCCGCAATCGATCGTCGCAGTAAATTGCATAAAACCAACTTTTTCTGCGACTTTCGGCCCTATGCGGTAATATGGCCTTACATGAAAACCAACCTTCTATTCCGCGTTTCCCGCCCATTGTTCCAATTATTTGGCTATGGCCAACGCCGTGAGAGCACGCCACGGGGCATGTTTTTGGTCGTTTTTGCCGCATTTGCGGCGACCTGCATGCAGACGCTGATTCGCAGTCTCTCGCAGCAAATCCATCCTTTTCAAATTGCGTTTTTCCGCTCGTTATTCGCGTTTCTAAGTTTCACGCCGCTATTTTACCGTTATGGCTTGCAGCCACTTCGAACGAAACGGTTCGGCAGCCATTTGATGCGCGGGGTGCTGCAGGGGAGTGCTATTTTAATGAGTTATCTTGCTCTTAAATTCACGCCCCTTGCCAAGGTCGCATCGCTGAAGTTTACCCAGCCGTTGTTCATCACCATTATGGCGGTCTTTTTTCTCGGCGAAGTCATTCGTATTCGCCGGATCACGGCTTTAATTATCGGATTCGTCGGCGCTTTCTTAATCATCCGCCCCGGGTTTATCGAAATAGATGCAGGCGCGCTGTTGATTCTCGGTTCCGCTTTGATCATGTCTGGCGTGCATGTTTTGATCAAGGACCTTACCAAGACCGAGTCAAGTGTCACCCTGACACTTTACATGACTGTATTTATTACACCGCTCGCTTTTGTTGCTTCATTGCCCTATTGGCAAACGCCGACCCTCAAACAGCTCGCCTTGATGTTTTTAATCGGTATTCTCGGCAACGTTTCGCAAATGTCCCGCGCACAATCATACCGGTTTGCCGACTTAACGGCGTTAATGCCGCTCGATTTTGTTCGCTTGTTGTGGATGGCGTTGTTCGGTTTTGTTTTTTTCGGTGAGGTGCCGGATATTTGGACGTGGGCCGGTGGTATCGTGATCTTTTCTTCGAGCACTTATATCGCCCTTCGCGAGCGCCAGCAGCGGGATGCCGCTAAGAGCCGGCAAGGCGATTAAATTTTCCAAGATTGACGGCTTTTACTGGGCTGCTGCTGCCGATAAGTCGGGGGCCGTGTTCAGGCTGTATCCTTCGCCGCGGTGCGTTCGTACAGCAACATGCGCGTTGCTTTTTTTAAGATTCTTTCTCAGCCGTGAAATGATTGCCTCAAGAGCGTTGTCATCAGGGCTTTCGGCAAAGTCATAAATTTGATCGATAATAAATTTTCGGGAAACGGGTTTACCTTTGCTTTTTGCCAGGAGACTAAAAACTTCCCATTCCCGTTTCGACAATCGTATTGGTTCGCCGTTAACAAGGACTTCATGGGCCGATGTGTTGAGCGAAACATTATTAATCAGGACGACGTCATGATTTAAATTTTCGAGACGGCGGGTAATGGCCCGGACGCGGGCGACAAGCTCTTCCGGCACGAATGGTTTGGCGAGGTAATCGTCGCAGCCGCTATCGAGGCCTTTAATACGGTCCTCGACGTTGGCGTGTGCCGAAAGCATTAAAACAGGGGCATCAAAACCTCTTTTGCGCTGTTCTTCCAGCAGGGATAAGCCGCTGCCATCGGGTAATGTAAGGTCGAGAATAACTGTGTCGTAATCCGTTGTCTCAATAGCAAGCCGGCCGTCTTCAAGTGTATTGAAAACGTCGACCGCAAAGCCTTCCGCTGAAAGAACGGCTTTGGCCAGATCGGCAAGGTCGTGATCGTTATCGATGATTAAAACGCGCATGACGGCACATTTTCATCACAGAAGGTGTGTTTGTGCCTATCGTGGATAACCACAATATCAGCGGTTCTCATGAAACGAACACATTTTAAGGGGAGCGGATTCGAGGGTGAAAACGGCTATTTCCTGGGAAAAAACTTCAAAAACCAGTCGCAGACATCATCCGGTTTTTCCTCGGGTACGTAATGTCCGCAGTCGACTGGTCCGCCGGTGACATTTTCTGCGTATTTTTCCCAGATTTTAAGGCAATTTCCCCAAACCGTACCGGTATGACTTTTTGCGCCCCATAAGGCCAACATCGGTGGTTTGACTTTGTTGCCGGCTTTAAAATCGGCCTCGTCGAGGTCAAAATCGACCGTCGCACAAGCCCGGTAATCGGCACAACTACCGATAATGGTTTTTTTGGTGAAGCACCGGACGTATTCGGCAAACGATTCCTTGGACATAAAGTCCAGGCCGATGCCGGGTTTGGAGAGTTTTTTCTCCATATACCATGCCGCCGGCACCGAACTCATCATTTCCTCCGGAAATGGTGCGGGTTGGATTTGAAAGATCCAATGCCAAGATTTTTTTGCCCAAGACGCATCGGCGTTTGACCAGATGTGATGGCTCGGCAGAATATCCAAGACCGCAACTTTCTGAATGCGTCCAGGGTGATCGAGCGCCATACGATGGGCTGTGCGTGCGCCGCGGTCATGGCCGGCCAGCAAAAAAGTCTTGTGGCCGAAGGTTTCCATGACTTCAATCATGTCATTGCCCATGGCGCGGAATGAGTAGTTACTGTAATCGGCTTCCGGTTCAGGTGCGCTTGAATCGCCATAGCCGCGCAGGTCGGCGGCGACAACATAAAAGTGTTCAGCAAGGCGCGGTGCAATTAAATGCCAAGACACGTGCGTCATGGGGTTGCCGTGAAGCAGCAGTAATGGCGGTCCGTCTTTTGCGCCGCCGTGGCGCAAATGAATTCGCGCGCCGGATGTATCAATATCCTTGGCTTCAAACCCCTCGAACAATGTCAATATCCGGCGTCTTCGAGATCAAGGAGCGGGAAGGCACTCAGCTGGTGCGGTTGATTGACGACGGGTGCGTTCATGAACAAATAGCTGGTATCCAATTGATCGAAGCTGGTGACGCCCAACAATCCAAGTGCGATGACGATTTCTTGTTGCAGAATCTCCATGGCACGTACCACGCCGTCTTCGCCGGCTGCCGCCAAGGCGTAGCCTTGCAGCCGCCCGATGCCGACCATTTCGGCGCCCAACGCGATGGCTTTAATCACATCCGTGCCGCGTACAAAACCGCCGTCAATCCAGACTTTTGCTTTGCCGCCGACGGCCTCAATAGCTTCAGGCAGGACTTCCATTGAGCCGCGCGTGTGATCGGGTTGGCGGCCACCGTGATTGGAAATGTACACGACATCGGCGCCGTGTTCGACGGCTAGGGCCGAATCTTCAGCCGATGCGATGCCTTTAAGGATCAGCGGCAGCTTGCAGGTCTTTTTAATAAAGTCGACGGTTTCCCAAGTGATGCGGGGACGATAATCATAGTGATTGTTGGTGTGCCACGGTTTGATGTAACGCTTTGCGATATCGCGTTCACGCCGGCTGCCGAGGTTGGAATCGACCGTCAGGCAAAATGCTTTGTAGCCGGAATCCTCGGCAACTTTGATCCGCTTGGCAATCCAATCATGATCGCCCATGACATATAGTTGATAGTAAAGTTCCGCATCAGGGGCGGCTTTAGCGATATTGGCGAGGCCAGGCTGTGTGTTGGACCCGACCATAAACGGAATGTCGAGCCGTTCCGCGGCCCGCGACACTGCAGAACCGCCGTCCGGGTCGAAGTGCTGCAAGCCGCCCATCGGCGCCATGACCACCGGCAAACGTAGGTTTCGGCCCCACACGGTGCGCGAGGTGTCGACATCGGTTACATCGCGCAGAACACGCGGGCGAAATGCGATGGAGTCGAGTGCCATGCGGTTGCGTTTGAGCGTCGTTTCCGTTTCCGACCCGCCAAATAGATAATCCCAAACGAACGGGGACAGCTTCAGCTTCGCCTTTTTGACAAATTCATGCAGGGTCAGGAATTGTTCTTCGGCATTGAAATCAGCCATGGTTCATTACCTTTTCGATCAGGACGGTGCGTAGCCGTCATCCTCGAGATTGAGGAGGGGCAGGGCACTATATTGATGGGGTTCCGCGACGATTTTCGAATCACGGATCAGTATTGATGGATCGAGTTCGTCGAGGGACGTCACACCGATCAATCCCATACAGGTTTTGATTTCGTATTCGACAATCTCGAGCATGCGGATGCAGGCATCGACACTGCCGGCGGCGAGGGCCCAACCTTGCATGCGTCCCATGCCGACAATATCTGCGCCTAGCGCAATCGCTTTGACGACGTCGGAGCCGCGCATGAAGCTTCCATCGACATAAATCGTGGCTTTGCCTTTCGCGACGTCGACGACTTCGGGAAGAACGTCAATTGAGCCGCGACCAAAATCAAGTTGCCTGCCACCGTGATTGGAAATGTAGATGCCGTCGACTCCATGATCGATAGCCATTTGCGCATCTTCTGCCGTGGCGATGCCTTTTAGGATTAGCGGGTAGTCGGGATATTTTTTCTTGTGATGCGTCACATGGTCCCATGTGATGGAACTTTGATAGCGGACGCCTTCTTCGCCGACACGGGCACGCCATTTTTTGACATACCTTTTGGCAATGTCGCGTTCGCGCCGTGAATAATGCGCCGAATCCACCGTGATACAGAACGCCGAATACCCGTTTTTCAATGCCCGGTCGACATGATCGTCAACCCAATCCTGATCGCCGCGGACGTAAAGCTGAAACAACCTGAAATTATCGGCTGCAGCAGCTGTTTCTTCGAGACCCGGGTGACACCGAGAACTCAGCATATGCGGCACGCCGAACGCTTCGCTGGCTTTCGCGGAACTCGCGGCACCATCCGGATCAAACGCTTCGATGCCGCCGATGGGGGCGAGCAGAACGGGCATGCGGATTTTCTGGCCAAGAAAGGTTGTCGTGCAATCGATATCAGAAACGTCGCGCAGCACGCGCGCCTTGAATGACAATGCATCAATCGCCATGCGGTTACGCCGTAGGGTCGTTTCGGTTTCGGTTGCGCCAATGAGATAATCCCATGCCCCTTGCGATAGCCGCTCGTGGGCTTTTTTGACAATCTCATGGAGGGTCATGAAAGGGGCGGCGCCTTCGTCGCGCATACTTTGCTCCCAGTGTTTGGGGGCGCCTTTTTCGGACACATCAAGAGCCATGGGCCGGTAATCCTCCCTAGTGTTACTTGAGATGGTTATTGGTGCTTCGTTAAACAGTCTTGGAAATAAACCAGAATTTCGCTTGGGACAATAACCTGGGGCGATAAATGTTGTCTTTTCTACACCTAATATGTGCCGCTGGTGAGATTCAACAGCGGAAACGCGCTCGTTGCATGGGGTTCAGTGGCCGGTTTTGCTGGTAGAATAATCGCCTTTGGGTCCAATTCGTCAAAGCTGCTGGCACCGATTAGGCCCAAACACGTGATGATTTCCTTTTCAAGGATTTCGAGCATGCGCACCACGCCGGGTGCGCCGCCCGCAGCCAGGGCAAGGCCTTGAAGTTTGCCGAGGCCGACTACGTCAGCGCCCATGATGACGGCTTTGACGATATCGCTGCCCCGGCAAAAGCCGCCGTCGATTATTATTGTCGCTTGGCCGTTCGCGGCATCAACGATTTCGGGTAGGGTTTCGATCGCGCCGCGACCGTGATCGAGTTGACGTCCGCCATGATTGGAGATGTAAATTCCATCAACGCCGTGTTCGATGGCAAGCGTGGCGTCTTCCGCCGTGGCAATACCTTTGATGATGAGTGGAAAATCCGGGTACGTCTCCTTGAAGCGCTTCACTGTATCCCAATTGAGTTGAGTTTGATGGATAAAGCCTTCGATGCCGGAGCGAAATGTTGTGATGTGCCCGCGCGCGAGCACGCGTTCGCGCCGTGAGTAATAAGCCGAGTCGACGGTCATGCAGAACGCCGAAAACCCATTGTCCTTGGCGCGCTTGATATAGTCTTCAATCCAGTCCCAATCACCGCGCGTATAAAGTTGAAATAGGCGCATGTTGTCGCCCGCCGCCGCGACGTCTTCGAGTTCGGGCGCGGTTCTCGAGCTCAGCATATGGGCGATGCCGAATTCGGCGCAGGCCTTAGCGGATGCCGCTGCGCCGTCAGGGTCAAACCGTTCAAGCATGCCGACGGGCGCCAGTAAAACCGGAATGCGAAGCTTTTGGCCGAAAAAAGACGCCGAACAATCGATAGCGGAAACGTCTCTGAGGACCCGCGGTGTAAACGCAATCGCATCCAACGCCATGCGGTTACGGTGCATGGTCGTTTCTGTTTCGGTGCCGCCCATCAAATAGTCCCAATTTTCGTCATCCATGCGTTGCCGGGCCTTCTTGACGATCTCGTGCAATGTCAAGAAGCTGCCAGTTTGGCTGGCGCGAATTTCGGCTTGCGGGTGGGTCGGTTTGCGTTTGCCGGCTTTCGAAGTATTCATTTTATCAACTTTTGATGCTAATCAATTTGGATCACTAAAATTTACCCGAGTATAGACAAGACAAAACAAAACCGCTTCCGTGCCGAGAGAGAATTTTTATGCCTGTATATGAATGGTCACCGGATTATTCTACATCCATCCGTGTGATTGACAATGACCACAAGGACCTTTTTGACGCCATTAACACGTTCCATGATGCGTACGAAGACGGTAAGGGGGCCGAGCAAATTGCCGCAACGATCGATTGCTTGATCAAATATGTCGATGAGCACTTCGAACGTGAAGAGCGGTACATGGAGCAGGCAGGATACCCGGATTTTAAAAGCCATTGCCGTGCCCATGCGGACTTCACCAGCATGATCCAGATGCTTCATAAATTGTATACGAAAGACCCGATGTCGGTCGATGTCCCGAAGGTCCTGAAATTTCTTTCTGACTGGCTGACCCAGCATATTTTAAAAATCGATATGAATTATGTGCCGTATGTTAAAGGAGAGAAATCGGGCAGTTCCAGCGAAACGGAACATCCTGACCGGCGAACGATGAAAACAATTCAGGTG
>CALINB010000089.1 GCA_938045325.1 uncultured Rhodospirillales bacterium
CCCGGTGTCCACATCAACGGGGCGGGTGCAAATAATGGCATTCGCCGCGAGTTCGATGAGGCGGCCGTTTTGGCAGCTGACCTGGTCGTCGTCGATGATCTCGAACAAGCCCATATTGAAGCGGGCATTCTGATGGATCTCGCCGAACAGGATAAATTGCCTTGGAAAAATGTGATCGAATTAGGTGATATCGTTTCAAAGACGTGCTCGAAACGGACAAGCGGCGATCAGATCACGTTCTTTCATTCGCTCGGCCTGGCGTTCGAAGATGTTGCCTTTGGCAGCCTGATCTACGATAAGGCTATTGAAGCCGGGATCGGTCGGGAAGTTTAATCATTGAGGAATGTCTAAAACGGCATTTATCGGCAGAAAATCAAGAATAATAGCCGGTTGTGTGGATTGACAGCGAGGGCGTTTGGTATAGAGTTTCGCCCCCGCCCCAAAATAAAGCTTCTCGCGGGCGTGGTGGAATTGGTAGACACGCCAGGTTTAGGTCCTGGTGGCGGCAACGCCATGGGGGTTCAAGTCCCTCCGCCCGCACCAGGCTTAAAATGTCCTTATGATGTGGGGACACTCATCGTACTCCTTAGGGCGACTTTACGGTCTTTGTGAGTGCAAAAGTCATAAATTTGTTAGGACGAGGTATCGACGATCCGATGGAAGTTAAGGAAACAAAAGCAGAAAATTTATTGCGCGAGTTTGATGTCGAGGTACCTGCCGATGAAATCGAACAAAACGTTATCGGCAAGCTTCAGGAGATCTCCTCGTCGGTTACGATGCCAGGATTTCGCCCCGGCAAGGTGCCCATGACCATCTTGCGGAAAAAATACGGCGAGCACGTGATAGAGGAAGTGCTGCAACAAACCGTATCGACCGCGACGACCAAAGTTATTTCTGAAAACGATTTGCGTCCCGCCATGCAGCCGAAAATTGACATGACGGAATACAGTCAAGGCGATGATCTCAAGTTTTCGCTGTCGATAGAGCTGATGCCGGAAGTCGATCTTGGCGCGCTGTCGAATATCGAGTTGGAACGCATGGTTTTCAAGGTCGAGGACAAAGAAGTCGATCAGGCCCTCGAACGGCTTGCCGATGCTTACCGCTCGACGAAGCCGGCCGGTGCCGATCACGAAGCTCAAAACGGCGATGTCGTCGTGATCGACTTTGTCGGCAAAGTGGGCGGGGAGGAGTTCCCCGGCGGTAAGGCGGAAGGTTATTCTTTAGAATTGGGCACGGGCAGCTTCGTGCCGGGATTTGAAGACCAGCTTGTCGGTGCGAAAGCCGGCGATGCGCGCGAGGTCAAGATCGCGTTCCCCGAAGACTATCCGGCCGAAAATCTGGCTGGTCAAGACGCCGTTTTCGACGTCACGGTCAAAGAGGTTCAGGAAAAAGCCGCTCCTGAGGTGAATGACGAATTGGCCAAAAAACTCGGCAAAGAGAACGTCGAGCAATTGCAAGGGGGCATTCGAGAGGAACAACAAAAGCAATACCAAGAGATCTCGAAAATGCGCTTAAAGCGCGCCTTGCTGGATGAACTGGAAAATGCATACGACCTCAAATTGCCACCCCGTTTGCTGGAAGTCGAGTTTGAATCGATTTGGGGTGATTTTGAAAAGCAGCGCGAACAAAACCCCGATCAATTTAAAGATGACGAAAAAGACGATGAAACGCGCAAAGAAGAGCTTCGGGAAATTGCCAATCGCCGCGTGAAACTTGGTTTAATCATGGCGGAAGTCGGCCGGCAGAATAAAATCGAGCTGACTCAAGAAGAAATCAATCGCGCCGTTTCGGCGCAGGCGAGCCGATACCCGGGCCGTGAAAAAGAAATCATGGAGCAGTATCGTAATTCGCCAGAGGCTTTGCAGGCTGTGACGGCACCGATTTACGAAGACAAAGTCGTCGATTTCATTCTTGCTTTGGCCAAGGTTAACGAAAAAGAGGTTTCGCTTGAGGAGCTTATGGCCGATCCCGATGAGGGGGGCGATGCTAAGCCGGCGAAGGCAAAAGCCAAAAAGAAGGCGGCCAAAAAGAAAGCACCCGCTAAAAAGAAGGCTGCAAAAAAGAAAAAATAATTATTTGCCAAGCCTGCCTCTGTATTCCCATATCAATGGAAACCGAAACCGGTACGAACGAGTAAAGGAAATATCAAGATGAGCGACCCGCTTGAATTTACGATGAACAATTTGGTTCCGATGGTGGTTGAAACCACGAACCGTGGCGAGCGGGCATACGATATTTATTCCCGTCTTTTGAAAGAACGGATCATTTTTATTACCGGCGGCATCAATGACGGTGTTTCGAGTCTCATTTGTGCACAACTATTGTTTTTGGAATCAGAAAACCCGAAAAAAGACATCTCCCTTTATGTAAATTCACCCGGTGGGGTTGTGACATCCGGTCTCGCGATTTACGACACCATGCGTTATATCCGGCCCGATATTTCAACGGTGTGCATCGGCCAGGCGGCTTCCATGGGCTCGTTATTGTTATGTGCGGGCACGAAAGGTAAGCGCTATGCTTTGCCGAACTCGCGGATCATGATTCATCAACCTTCTGGCGGGGCTCAGGGGCAGGCGACGGATATTGAAATTCAAGCCCGTGAAATCCTCTCATTGCGCGAACGGTTGAACCAAATTTATGTAGATCACACTGGCCAGCCGCTTAAGGTGATTGAAGAAGCGGTCGAGCGCGATAAGTACATGAGTCCGCAAGAATCGGTCGATTTTGGTTTGATCGATGAGGTCGTTACCGAACGGCCCGGCACTTATGATGGCGGTGATGAAAGCACAAAATCCGACTAGGATTAATCCAAGCTTAAGACAACGTTTGGTAAACTTTTATCGTGTAATAATTGTATGCCCGGGGAATGCTTCGACTAATCGGCTATATACGTCTGAAAAATTAAAAATACTGCGAAACTCCCGGTCTTGGGGGCTTGTATGACGTAAAGTACTACGGTTAGTATCATTCCTAGAATTGGCCTGTACGTCCTTGCGCGATCACTGGAGAAATAATGAGTAAAACCGCCGGCGGTGATTCCAAAAATACCCTTTACTGTTCATTCTGCGGCAAAAGCCAGCATGAGGTCCGCAAGCTGATTGCCGGGCCGACCGTATTCATTTGCGATGAATGCGTTGAGCTATGCATGGATATTATCCGCGAGGAAAACAAGACGAGCCTCGTCAAACCGGGTGATGGGGTCCCTAATCCCAGCGATATCAATACGGTTCTGAATGATTATGTCATTGGCCAGGTTCAGGCAAAGCGTGTTCTATCCGTTGCGGTGCATAATCATTACAAGCGCCTGGCGCACGGTGCAAAAAACAACGACGTCGAGCTCGCAAAATCTAATATTTTGCTGGTTGGCCCGACCGGTTGCGGCAAAACGCTGCTGGCGCAAACGCTGGCGCGTATATTGGACGTGCCGTTCACGATGGCGGATGCGACCACACTCACCGAGGCCGGTTATGTCGGTGAAGATGTCGAGAATATCATTCTCAAGCTGCTTCAATCTGCCGACTACAATGTTGAGCGAGCTCAGCGCGGCATTGTTTACATTGATGAGGTTGATAAGATTTCCCGTAAATCCGACAATCCGTCTATTACGCGCGATGTATCTGGTGAGGGTGTTCAGCAGGCGCTTCTCAAGATCATGGAGGGCACGGTCGCCAGTGTGCCGCCGCAAGGGGGGCGAAAACATCCGCAACAAGAGTTTTTGCAGGTCGACA
>CALINB010000090.1 GCA_938045325.1 uncultured Rhodospirillales bacterium
GTGGTCGTTCATTGTGCTGCTTCACCTGTACCGGGCTTGGCGGCTCCCGCCGCCGTCGGTTGTCCGGCTGTGGAGCCGGGTTCATTCTTGGGAGCATAATGGACTTTCGGAACGGGTTTACTATTAAGGTCAATCGTTCCATGAGCCCCTTTTAATATTTTTGGATCATGTGTAATGGCGATAATGGTGTGCTTGCGCCGTGCTAGTTCGTTCATAACACCGTACAAGGCTGAACAACCGTCTTGATCCAACCCCTCGGTAGGCTCATCCATGACAGCCAGGCGGCCACCCGTTGACAGGCCCCTGGCCAGCGCCAAACGCCGGCGAATACCAAGCGATAAATGACGCCCATCATGGGTAATGGGCGCTTCAAACCCTTTTTCGCTCTCATCAATAAAATGACGGAGTCCTGCCAAATCGATTACACGGTTCAAACCGGCATTATCAATATCCGGATTGGCCACCCGAATATTTTCTTCGATGGTTGCATTTAAAAACGTGGGTTCCTGCGGAAGATAAATCACTTGCCGGCGCCACCATTCCGGCGTCACCTGGCGCAGCTCCAGGCCGTCGACCAGTATTTGCCCGCGTGTAGGCTCTAACAGCCCAACCAAGAGCCGGGCCAAGGTTGTTTTTCCGGTACCGTTTGAACCATTCACCACTAAAATTGCGCCGGGCTTTAAGTCGACCGTAAGCGATTCAAACAAAGGGTTGTTCGTGCTGGGATAAGCAAATGACAAATCCCGTAATTCTAATGCGCCTTGATATTCGGCTTTAACCGAACCGCTGACAGGTTCCAAAGGAACACGGGAAAATTCAGCCAGCAAAGACAAGGACCGCTGTGCCTTAGCGAAAGTTTCACCGAGTTGAGACAATCGTGATATTGGCTGCAAAGCCCGCGCAGCTAAAATATTTGCACCGATCATCGCACCGATATCCAATTTGCCTTGGACGACCAATGTCGCACCGACGGCAATTACGGCGACGCTCATCAATGCTGTCGCGGACTGGGTCACCGATTGAATGAGGCCCTGGCGCATGGCGATGTGCTGGCGCAAGCCTTGAGTGCGCTGTAGTTGTTTTTCCCAGGCTTGACGCAAAAATGAGCCGGCATTGAAAGCGCGGACAGTTTCAAACTCACGATTGGCCGTACTGACTAAACCGCTCGCTGAACCTGACGCTTCAATCAGGGCATCCGTCCCACTGCGCAATGAAGCCGCCATAACGGCACCAAAAATGAAGACACCGGCCAAAAAGATGATCACGATCCATGCAATTAGAGGGCTTAAAAAAAATAATGCGCCGACAAAGAGCAGAGAGAATGGAACATCAAGAACAACCGAAATATTCGCCGGCGCATAGGCCGTTTCGACAGCGGTCGCGCCATTAACGATTTCACGGCGAATGCCTTCAGGAATCCGTTGCAAGGCGACAGGCTTCGCTTGCGTCAGCACATGAAATCCGGAAATAGCAGCTTTTTGATCCGGGCTTTTACTTATTCCACGCGCCAGGCGCATGCGAAGTTGCCGGAAAAAAACTCCATGACCACGGCGATTAGAACGCCGGTTGTCAACGTGACCAATGTGGCGTTAACGCCATGTGCAACGTAACGGTTTAGAACTTGGATGACGAATAACGGAGTCGCCAATGCCAATAGGTTTGCAAACACAGAAGCTATCAGAATTTCCGTCGCAATGACCGGATGGCTAAAAAGACGTTGATATAATTCCTTCATTATTCGCTTTTCAAAAATTCTATTTGATCGCCGTTAAAAAAAACGTATTTATTCTTCAAGCCACATCCGAATGAGATTGCCATAAACTTTTAACAGCAAGCCTTCTTCTTCTGATCCTGGATGCTTCTTGGTAATCATTTCACATGCTTTATTCATCTCAAATAACATTTGCCGGTGTGACACATCCCTAATCATACTTTGAATCCAGACGACGGAAGCAATTCGAACGCCGCTCGTCACTTTCTTAACTGTATGAAGTGTATTTGCCGGATAAACGATCGCATCACCCATTGGTAGCTTAAGCTCAGCATCGCCGACATCGGTTTTGACAAATAATTCACCCCCCTCATAACTTTCAGGGTCACTCAACAATACTGACACCGCGATATCGGAGCGCACCATCGGGTCACTGCCCATGATGGGATTATCCGTATGAAAGCCGTAATACATGCCGGGTTCGTGACGGTTCACAATAGGCCGAGTCATTTTTGCCGGCATGCTAACAGCATTAACAGCCTCGCTATTCCAAAGCGCATCGAGAATCATTTTTTGCAATTCAGAAAATGACGCGGTCTTTTGAGCATCAACATGAAGGTTGTTTTTTACAAATTGCGCAGAAGAACCGGCCGTCTTCTTACCTTCGATGTATTTCGCACCGTCGATAATTTCTTTTGCTTTTTTTAGCTGCTCTTGATTGAGTAATTTTTGAACATGCAAAAACATCTTTGGCTCCGAGCTGTAACGCGTTAACGGCTCCTGATTATAAGGGCTTTATAAGTAAACAAAGCGGATACAGTGTGACAAATTAATTCCGCACTATTGTGCCGGTTTCGCAGGCCGCATAACTGCCTTAGCTGCCAATTTGCCCATGACAGCAAGAAGCGTAAACGCAGCAATATCAACATCCCGCTCGGCCGACGCGGCATCACTCTCCGCGTTTACGAGGTTTGTCTCGCCGTTTAGTACATCCAACAAAGACCGCTTGCCCAATTTACGTTCTTTGCGAGCTAAGGTTAAAAATTCCGCCGCAATATTTGCCTGATTTCGCAATAACATGGCATTTTCACGTGCTGTATTTAAATTATCCCATGCATCACGAACCTGTTGTTCAACTTTCCCCTTTGCATCGACATAACGGCCGGTCGCTGAATCAGCGCCTCTTTTTGATGCCCGAAGCGAATTTACGGCCGTAAAGCCGAGATTGAAGGGGTAAATAAATTGCACCATGCTGAGAAAGTCTTGTTCCCCACCCTAAAGTACCGCCGACATCCTTAGCAACTTTTGACTGCAATACTGCTTGAAACCGGGGGAAAAATTCATTTGCCCGCGTTAGATTGACATCTTCTTTCGAAATCAAGCTGGCAAAATGCGCGGCTTGCAGTTGCGGATTATGATCCAATGCAATTGCAATAGCTTCCTTAATGCTTGAAGGCAACATATCACCGGGGAAGGCCGGTTTTACGAGTCCTTGATAACCAGGCGGTTCGGATTCAAAAACTTCCCGGTAGGCGTTGCGGGCAACCTTAAGATCACCATTGGCACGAACGCGGCGGGCTTGAGCACCGGCTAGCTGAACCTTCGCCTGCAAGACATCTGTCGACAGCCCAGCGCCGCGTTTGACAAGGGCGTCTTCAAGTTCTGATTGCTTTTTGATGTTCTGTTCAGATTTCTGTGAAAACGAAAGAACATCATACGTACGGATCATATTGAGGTAAGCCGTAACGGATTGCAGTAACCGGTTTTGAATGGCTGCTGACAAGTTTGCGTTGGCTTGATCCATCGTCAAGCTCGCGGTGCACACTTGAGCATTCGTTGAGCCGAAATCCCATAAAAGCTGTGTAATGCTGAGATCTAATTGGCGGGTCGGCGCACGCGTATCAGCGCCGGGCTGAATTTGGCGTTCGTAGCCATATTGTGCATCGACATTTAACTGCGGGAACCAACCACCTAAAGCGACACGCGTCCGCTCACGCGCGGCGACCATGTCGGCTCTGGCAGCGTTGACCAAGTCATCTTTCTTCAAAAGACCCGGCACAAGTTCAGACAACGGTTTCGCCTGCGCAGAAACGCTTAAAAAAATTAAAGCTAAACCGGTTGCCAGCAAGCTTCGGTAGAAACTCGCTAAACCATTGGTAAATGTGGACATTTCCCGCCCTTATCGTAACGACACGGCACTGTACCACGGTATGCAATATTCAAAATATACGTAAAACCCACAAATTCCTTACTTTTATGAAATCGTGTTGCATTTCTACAACATCCTGAAATTGCACCACCAATTATGATACAAGCAATTGATATATAACAGGATTTTTTGCGACCGCCTTAGCGAAATACTAAATGCAACCTGACAGGGCTAGTCTCGGTCTCGAATCATACAAATTAGCTGCCCATCGAAAATTTATAGCGTTCCCCATAATTGCGAATCGCGGTCTTCATCGCGCCAGACACCGGCTTCTTTACGCTCCTGGCGCCGCTTCGCGTGCCATCCTTTATAGGGCACATAATTGGGGTTCGACGGGGTATCGCTTTCAAGCATTTGCCGCGCAAGTTTCTTCGAGATCGGTTTGGGATTATCGCGCACGGAATAACCCCATCCTTTTAACAACGGACCAACAACGGCCTCTAAGGCTTCGCAATCACGGTCAGAAAGCCGTGTCTTATACATTTCACAATAATCGGTCGTAATCGGCTTCAAAATGCTTGCGTGCAATGCATCGCCCCCACCCCAGTTTTTGGCCGAGTCCGACTGATGATGGTTCAGCATTTGCGGCGAATACTCTTCGCCAAGGAATTCACAGAGCTTTCTTAATTCCTCTTCCGGCGCAGCACACAATTTTTCATAATGAATTTCATAATAAGAATTTGAATCCAGTTCCGCGCCTGATTCTTTAGCCGCCGAAACAAACATTTCCCACATTTGAGCGCCCGAATAAAGCGAGTAAGGCCAAAGCCGCGAGTCCGCAATATCAATTGCCATGTCCCGGCCATCTCGAATGATATGTACAAACTGAGCGTCGGGGTAATCAGACTTAATCTCCTCCATCCAAAAACAGTTGCGAGGCGTCTTTTCACCCCAACGGGATTTTCCTGTGTCACGCGCGTACTTACGGTGCAAAGCATCATAAAGCCCGGCAAACGATGGATCGGCCGATTCTTCAACCATTTCATCGGCCGATAACTGAGACGTCCAATCTTTGATGGATGGTGCCGCGAGAATATCTTCCGCCAGTGCTTTTAAATTAGCCTTATTGTTTAAATCGCCGTAGCTATAAAGATAAGGCCTCACCATTTCATAAAGCCATGCTGGCGACGGGACACCGATTCGCGGATGCGCATCCAAGATCAGCCGCATGAGCGTTGAGCCCGACCGGGGGGCACTCACAACAAAGATAGGTTTTTCACCAGTTACGGGCATTCGAATTCGTCCTCTCTGAGCCGGGTTGATTGCATAAGAATTTAGCGTTACCACCATTATAGCCACAGCATGGAAAAAACCAAATCGAGTCTAGGATCGTTGTTTTGACGTCAACAGATTCTTCTCAAACACGATGGCGGTGCCCTCTCTGTCACCGATTTGCCGAACCCATAGACGTGCACGGCCATGTCCAATGCGGCTCATGCGGGCAAAACGCCGACCCCTGCTGTAGCGGGGAAACGGCTTACTGCACAACATTGAAACCGTCCGGGCTTCAAATCAAAGATTAAATATCCTCACCTTCCTACATTCCATTTGACCCATTCTGTTCGCGTGATCACACTGCGGTATGCGATAGTTTTAATTTTTTCACAGGGAGAATTACCATGGATCAAGCAATGTTTGAGAAAGGCCTTTCCGTTCGCCGTAGTGTATTAGGCAATGATTATGTCGATGCCCGTATGGCCGAACTGGACGATTTCAGCCGCGACCTAAATCAGCTCGTCACTTCCTATGCTTGGGGTGAAGTTTGGGACCGCCCGGGGCTTCCAAAAAAAGTACGCAGCATGCTTTGTCTGGCTATGCTCAGCGCACTAAACCGGCCCCATGAAATTAAAACGCACCTCCGGGGCGCCCTCAATAACGGCCTGACAAAAGACGAAATCAAAGAGGTCTTTCTTCAGGTTGCCGTGTATTGCGGTGCACCGGCGGCTGTCGACAGCTTTCGGATTGCCCGGCAATTCTTCGCCGAACAAGACGATTGTTAAGATTTAAGCGCTTTTCAATTCATCCCTAGACAAACAGGGATTCGACCCCATTTAATAAGGATTGTCGGATATGAGGCATTGCGTGCATATTTGATTTTTGGGCACCCCATATCCCAATGTCGCTGAAGGATTGCGAAAAGAACGAATAGAGGACTGAGAACCATGTTTATTCAAACGGAAACGACGTCAAACCCGGCAACGCTCAAATTCTTACCCGGAGACACCGTCATGCCCAGTGGATCGGCTGCATTTGCCAACACTGAAAATGCCGAAAATTCACCATTGGCAAAACGGTTGTTTGAAATCGACGGCGTCGTTCGTGTTCTATTGGAATCCGAATCGATCTCAATTAACAAAGCCGAAGACAAGGATTGGGATATTCTAAAACCGGCCATTCTTGGCGCTATTATGGATCATTACACATCCGGCGATCAGGTCGTGACGGATGACGCCAACAATTCCGATAATAATAGCACCGATGGTGCCAGCAGCGAGATCATTGGCAAGATTGAAGAGCTCATTGAAACACGCATCCGCCCTGCAACATCACAGGGAGGCGGCGATGTTATCTTCCGCGAATTCAAAGACGGTATCGTTTATCTGGAGATGTTGGGTTCCGCAATCGGCCTGCAAGCTGGCATTGAAAATATGCTCCGGCATTACATCCCTGAAGTTCAAGGCGTAAGAGACTATCGTGATAATATTCCGAAACCGGGATTGGAAACGCCTCTCGCGGCTGCCGTACAAACTGTTTTGGATGAGAAAATCAATCCTGCCGTCGCATCCCATGGCGGGCATATCTCCTTAATCGATGTTCAGGAAAGCACGGCCTACATCCGCCTTGAAGGCGGCTGCCAGGGCTGCGGCATGGCCAATGTCACGCTCAAAGAAGGCGTCGAAAAAGAAATTCTAGCCTCTGTGCCGGGCATTACGACTGTCTTGGATTCGACGGATCACGCTTCCGGCAATAATCCGTATTATTCCGGCAGCTAATTAATAGAGATTACTCTTTGAGTGTCGCGCCCGTAGCGGCGTCCTCTCTCTTCGACTGATAAGCCCGCCAGAAGCCATAAGCGGCCGTTGCAATCGCCATGGCCATAATCACCACCGCTATGGGACGGGTCATGACAGCCATTAAATCGCCCTGATGAATTGTGAGCGCTTTATTGAAGTTGCCCTCGACAATCGGTCCCATAACGAAGGCCAGCACGATTGGCACCGTCGGGATATCGATCTTTTCAAAGTAGTACGCCATCGCGGACATAATCAGCACCATGACAACATGTGCCCAGTAATTCGAATAAGCATAGGTGCCGATCAAAATCATAATCATGACGAAGGGACCGAGGATACGCCGCGGCACTTTGGCAATCGGACCCCAGACACGCATGCCGACGAGACCGACAAACAGAAGCATAAAGTTACAAACAATTAATCCGATAAAGATGGCCAGAACCAGCGACGTGCTTTCTTTAAAGAGCAACGGTCCCGGCACGATGCCTTTTGTTACCAAAACACCGATGAGAATAGCTGCCGTACCTGAACCGGGGATACCCAACGATAACGACGGCACCAACGTTCCGGCAACAACGGCATTGTTTGCCGATTCGGGGGCTGCAACACCTTCGACAATCCCCGTACCCATAAGATGACGGCGCTTTGACCAGCGTTTTTCTTCGTTATAGGCAATGAGTGAACCAACCGAT
>CALINB010000091.1 GCA_938045325.1 uncultured Rhodospirillales bacterium
CGATACAAAAATAACAATGGCGAGTGGCCGAAGCGCCAACATTCTAGAAGCTACTGTATCGATAAGCGAAGTCTCGTACTTTACTATTTTCATCGTACTTAATAATGATTGTTAAAGTTCTTTGCGATGTGCTGCTTGCTCCAGCAGCGCTTGAGTAACCGGCACCCCCGCCGCCACCGACGAGTCCGGGGCCAACAAGAGCCCCGCCAAGAATCAGCGTGCTAACACCGCCGCTTGATGTTGAAAAAACTCTTTCAGTGGAAATTTTATCATATACCCAATTTTCACGGCGCTTACTATCAGTTGTAACCATATTTGGCGCACCAAGGACGCTGACGACGTCCGCAGAAGACATACCAACCTTGATTTGACGCTGGACAGTTCCAACAGTCAGCTTTTCACCTTGTGCGCGGGCATTGCGAACATCGCTCGCATGTTCACCGGCTGTCTGACACCCATGAATAAAAGCGAGCCCAAGGCCAAGCACAAAAAATGTCGTTAGATTAGTTATAAACCTCATTTAAGCCTCCTGCGTATCTGATCCAAAGCCTATTTCTGTGGGCTTGTTTTCGGGCCTTCATAAATTGCGTCCAAAAATAATGCTTGCGACAACGGTTCAAAAAACCGTTTTTGATAAAATTCCGGGCTATCGACTTGGTGCGGCTGAGCAAGTCTTTGAGGATTAATTTTCACGACTGCATTTGCGCGAACTGTCGTCGTTTTTTCATCAGATGCAGCAATGGACGCCGTTAATCTTAGTTGAGCGAGCTTATTTCCCGAAATTGTCCCGGCTTTAGGCTCCATTGACGTTATGGCATAACCCAAATCAAGCATAACCGATATGATGGCCCGAAATACTTTTTTTTCATCAGGTGTTTCAAACTTCCTCGATTGCATTGCCCGGAGCTCAACCGCGGATTTTTCACTCATAATGACAGGGGGTTCTTTGTTTGCAACGCACCCCGTTAAGCCAAACACAACGACGGCTGAGATCATCAGGAAATTATATTTATATTTCACTGTTGGTTCCCTTCCAGAAATGCGCTTTTTGATAATTTTTCAAAAAATTGCTTATAAATTTCTGCGTCCGTAATGAGTTGCGCTTTCCAAAGTTGGCCATGGTTATTCGTAATATGCCGATCAAAAAAAGCGCGCACCTGGGATGACTTACTATCAATCTGATGAACCAATATCGTTACATTAATTTTTTGAGTTTCATCATACGTCATCGTATGAGAACTACCTGCCAAGGCTGCTAATACCATCAAAATAGCTTGGCCTGTAATTTGACCGGCTTCTTTAGCATCACGCTCTTTTGTTCCAACGAGAACACCAAATTCTTTTGAAACTTCACTGACCGTAAACCCCAAATCTTGAAGCGTGGCGGCTGAAGCCTGAACAAGATTTGCGTTATCAATCGTACTATAATTGTGTGATTGAATTTCCCGCATAGAAACAATCGTTTTGCCTTCAATGACTGCAGGCGCACCGATTTCTAATGCGTGTTTATTTGGATCCACACAAGCCGACAGAAACAAGGCCGCGGCAATCACTACGCAAACTTTGTTCATCGTCTTATTCCATCAATATTTGAGCTCAGAAAGTCCACTTTAAAAACATCCTGATACATTTATCAAAAACAATAGAACATCCGGCATAAGCTGTCATACGATTTTATGAATTTATGGCCTGAAAATTGGCCTTAATGAGGCTGATCACCTTTGATTTGCGTGCGGTGCATGATCCGCCGGGACGATTGCGGAAAATCATCGCGCCGGTGCATGGTGCAACGGTTGTCCCATACGACGATGTCTCCGGCACGCCATTTATGATGCCAGTAAAATTGCTCCTGGGTCGTATGCGCCCAGATTTCATCAAGCAGCACTTCGGAGTCTTCAAGCGATAGCCCCGGAATGTAAGCATAGCGGCGGCGGCCCAAATACAAGGCCTTTCGCTTTGTTTCCGGATGCGTGCGGATGATCGGGTGAATCGCACCGGGTGATGTGCGGATATCGCCCACCTCCTCGGAACCGACGCGTCGAAAGCCTGCGCTATTGGTCGTCGAATCATGCTTGATTGTTAAACGTTCAATTTTTCGATGCAATTCAACCGGCAGCGCATCGAAGGCCCGGTACATATTAAGAAAACCGGTGTTACCGCCTTTTGGCGGCACTTCAAGAGCAAAGAGCGCACTGCCCATCGGCGGGCGTTCATTGTAATTCATGTCCGTGTGCCAAATGCATTCCTCATTCCCGAGGCTACCGATGGCAACACCGTTTTCTATGACATTAGAAAGGATCAAGATTTCCGGGAGTCCGGGAACGGACATCACACCGTTTTCATTGGGCGGGGATTCATCCAACTCGCCGAACCGGCGGCTGAATGCAACTAAATCCGAGTCGCTTATCGTTTGGTCACGAAACAGCAGCACATTGTATTTCAGCCAGGCAGCATGAATGGCGGCAAATGTTTGATCGTTGATCAAAGCAAGATCGATACCTTTGATTTCCGCACCGATTGCATCGGAAACCGGATCGATATCAAGCGATGTATCGAGAAATGAGCCTTCAGAAGATTGATGTTGTTCGAGTTCCATAGCGAAATCATATCGGCAAAAAATGCGATTACCTAAAGAATGATGAAATGACAAAGAATTTCAAGAATTTCCCTTGCATTCCCCCGGTAAAAATGACACATCTCTGCCCCTTCTGACAGCTGAAACGAGCCCTAAACGCCATGTCCCATTCCATCAGCGGCCTGCGTAATATTGCGATTATCGCCCATGTCGACCATGGCAAAACGACGCTCGTCGATCAACTGCTGCGCCAATCCGGCACACTAACGAAATTCGGCGACCATGACGAGCGGATCATGGATTCAAACGACCTGGAACGCGAGCGCGGCATCACGATTTTATCGAAAAACACGTCCATCTTATGGGACGAATGGCGCATCAATATCGTCGACACACCAGGCCATGCCGACTTTGGTGGCGAGGTCGAACGGGTCCTCTCGATGGTCGATTCCGTCCTGCTGCTTGTCGATGCAGTTGAAGGCCCGATGCCGCAAACGCGCTTTGTCACAAGCAAGGCCTTGGCTCTCGGTCTACGCCCGATCCTCGTGATTAATAAAGTCGACCGTGACGGCGCCCGGCCGGATTGGGCCGTCGATCAAACATTCGATCTCTTCGACCAATTAGGTGCGACCGACGAGCAACTCGATTTTCCGGTTGTTTACGCTTCAGCAACACAAGGTTGGGCATCATTGGATCACGCTTCGCCCGATGACGACATGACGGCTTTATTTAAGACCATTGTCGATCATGTACCGCCGCCGGATGTCGATCTAGACGGTCCTTTCCAATTGCAGGTCAGCGCTTTGAATTACTCGAGCTATGTCGGCGTGATCGGTATCGGCCGTGTGCGCCGTGGTAAAATCGCCGCAAACAAGCCTGTCAGCATCATTGACACCGAGGGCAAAACCCGCTCGGGACGGATATTACAAATCCTCGGTTTCCACGGTCTTGAAAAAATCGAACAGAAAGAAGCCGAGGCCGGTCAAATCATCGCTTTTACAGGCATCGATGAATTACAAATTTCCGACACCGTTTGCGACCCGGAACACATCGAGGCTCTACCCCCGCTCGTCGTCGATGAGCCGACCATTTCCATGACATTTCAAGTCAACGATTCACCGCTTGCGGGACGGGAAGGCAAATTTGTCACCAGCCGCAACCTGCGTGAACGGCTGGACCGCGAACTTATTCATAATGTCGCCCTGCGGGTCGAACCAACAAACGATCCGGATAAGTTCAAGGTTTCAGGCCGCGGCGAATTGCATTTATCGATCTTGATAGAAAACATGCGCCGTGAAGGATACGAACTGGCCATATCGCGACCTGAAGTCATTTTAAAAGAAATCGACGGCAAAACCTGCGAGCCTTGGGAAACGCTCACTGTCGACGTCGAAGAACAGCACCAAGGCACGATTATGGAAAAGCTGGGGGAACGGCGCGGGGAATTAAAAAATATGGTCCCCGACGGCAAAGGGCGCGTGCGGCTCGATTACGTTATTCCCAGCCGCGGCCTGATCGGGTTTCGCTCGGAATTTCTGACCAGCACATCCGGTACCGGGTTGATGTATCACACGTTCGATCATTACGGCCCACGCGCCGAAGGCAACCTCAGCGAACGCATTAACGGCGTTCTGGTATCCATGGAAAATGGCAAATCGATTGCGTATGCGTTGTTTAACCTACAGGAGCGAGGGCAGCTGTTTATCAAGCCGGGTGTGGATGTTTACGAAGGCATGATTATCGGTATTCACTCACGAAACAACGATATTACCGTCAATCCGTTAAAGTCGAAGCAGTTAACGAATATTCGCGCCGCCGGATCGGATGAGAACGTTATTTTAACACCGCCCGTACAGGTAACGCTTGAATACGCGCTTGAATTTATCGATGACGATGAACTTGTCGAAGTCACACCGGACTCCATTCGTATTCGGAAAAAATATTTGAAGGAGCACGAACGCAAACGCGCATCCCGCGCGGCCTGAGGTCGTGCCCAGGAACGAAAAAGGGGGAAGGAAATAGTGGCGGGAAGGATTAACCGAGTTGGTTGATGAGGGGCTTCACAGACTGAAGTTCTCTAAATCTGTGAATGTTCTTGAGGCTTTCTTCGACTTGTTTCGGCGTTAAAACACCTTCCGTTAAAGCCCGATATTTCACATCGACATCCGCCCAATCGATACCCCGACAGCCGGTCCCGTTCGGCACCAAAACCGTATCTTTGTAAAGTTTCCCATCCGTCGTTTTAATCGTCACGGTTGCGCCCTGGCGGTAGGCTGCAACATTGTCCACCGGCTGCGGTCCGACTTCAGTCTTATCGATCAGTTGATGAATCACCGGATCTTCGATTTTGGCTTGAGTGGCGTGCTCCCAACCGAAGCCGCGATCGACAACCGCGGCGGCTAGAAAATAAGCCGTGCTGTGCGCCATGCCGACAAGGTCCTCTGGATGAAGCGGCTCGGCAAATTTCACCAGATTTGGCCGCGATAGAATGATGGATGCAACGTTGTCCGGCGCGACATTGCCTTTGATTGCCGCATTTGCTGCAGCCTCAGCCGTCGCGTGATTGAAATGACTGCCCGGCACGAGCTTGATTGCCATGTCCGTGACGATATCCCATTCGCTGCCGAGGCCTTCAATAATGCCGCTGCAGTCATCCTTATTATTGTTGCCATAGGTTTCACAATAACCGCCGGGCATTTCAAAAATTCGGTCTTCCGCCGCAAATCCTTTTGCCGCCGCCAAGGCCGCCTCCATGCCGAGCATGGTCGCGAGGCCGCCATGGTATTCGCGGGCAACCGACTCATTTCCGGCCGCGACAAGCCCGCCGATCGATGTCGCCGACAGCGCGATGGCGTGAGTCATTTTTTCGGCATCGAGACCGAGCAACCGCGCCGTTGCCACCGCGCCGCTGAAGATGGCGATGATGCAAGCGTGAAACCCACGCTTGCGAAAACCGGGTGTGATGGAAGCCCCAATCCGGCCCGCCGCCTCATACCCTAAGACAATGGCAGCAAGAACATCCAAACCGCTTGCGCCGGTTTTCTCAGCCATTGCCAAAGTGGAAGCCGTTAACGGTGTTCCCGCATGCGTGATGTTGCGCAGATCGCTGTCATCGGAGGCCGCCGCATCGCTCATCAAGGCATTGGCCCGCGCAACGTGAACAGCCGGCAATTTTTGCGAACCGTAAAACCAAATGGTTGCATCTTCCCGGCCGCCTCTTTCTTGTGTGAGTTCACGGATAGTCACGGCTGAAGAAATATCTCTACCGGCCGCCGCACTCGCGATGGTCGAGGCGATCAACATCGCCGCGTGGTCAAGCGTTTGCGCCGGCAAATCGGCCGGATCATGATCTGCCACAAAGGCCGCTAAGGTGCGCGCAATTGTCATGGCGCTTCTTTTTTGAAAATCACAAGCATCTGCCGACAATAGTCGGCGTTTCTTGAATATGAAATAGCGTTAAGAGGGGGAAATGGTGCCAGGGGCGGAATCGCACTGATGTTTTAAGCCTTTGTATTTAAAAATAAAAAATACATTCTAATTTTAAAATACCAACAAAAACACCAACGATTTCTTCAATTGAATATAGATTTTGGGCTATTGATTTACACCTGTGCATTCAATGACTTCTAGTTGCCCCTTCCCTTTCACGTCAATACGCCCCAGGGAACGGCCTGAACATTCATTTTGAACCTCAAGCCAAGCTTCATGCGCCATACAAACGGTTCCCGGGCTGCCAGGCCCCGTCATCCGTGCAGCGATGTTGACCGTATCACCCCAAACATCAAATTGATATTTTTGATCCCCGACGATCCCGGCATGAATTGGGCCGACATGAACGCCTGCTCTGACTTCCCAGCCGATGTCCAAGTCCACAACGGCTTGACCCATTTCAAGCCCGCACCGAATAGCCGATAACAATGGCTCTCTGTTCGGCACCAACAATCCAGCCGTTGCCATAAATTCATCACCGATGGTTTTTATCTTTTCCATTTGATGAATTTCAATAAGTTCTTCAAATTTTTGAAAAAGCAATTGAAGATTAGAAACAACTTCTGTTGCCGAATGTGCGCTGCAAAAAGATGTAAAGTTCACGACATCGCAAAACAAAACCGCAATGTTATCGTAGCCTCTTGGCTCAACCTTCCCGGTCGCCTTGAGCTCACTGGCGGCAGCGGCCGGCAAAATCACATTCAAAAGATCGTCGCCTCTTTTCTTTTCCTGCTTGATTTGGCTGAGATAGGTAGTTTCTTGGTCGCGCATTTTCTTCTTTTCAAGACACGCATTTAGGCGAGCGCGTAATAACGTCGGCTTAAACGGCTTTGGCAAATAATCTTCGGCCCCGGCCTCGATACATTTAACAATACTGTCAATTTCTTCGATAGCAGAAATCATGATCACGGGAATATGACGAAGCTGCATGTC
>CALINB010000092.1 GCA_938045325.1 uncultured Rhodospirillales bacterium
TCCATAATCCGTGCCAAGTGCCGGTCCAAGGACGTGACCGAAACGGCCACGGTCGCAAGACCGCGCGCCGCCATGCTGCCTAAAATATCCAAATCCCGGGTGACCATATGAGACTTCGTGATGATCCCGACGGGATGATTAAACGCCGATAGAACCTCAAGCACCTGGCGGGTTATCGCGTATGTTTTTTCAATTGGCTGATAAGGGTCGGTATCGGCACCGATCACGATGGTTTTACATTCATACGTCGGTTTACGCAGTTCGTTTTCGAGCAATGTGGCGGCGTTGGGTTTGTGAAATAATTTAGTTTCAAAATCGAGTCCCGGCGACAATCCCCGATAAGCATGGCGTGGGCGGGCATAACAATAAATACAGCCATGCTCGCACCCGCGATAAGGGTTAATCGATTGTTCGAACCCGACATCCGGTGAGGTGTTCCACGCGATGATTTTCCGCGTGCTGTCCGCCGTCACGGTGGTGCGCAAGGGCGGCAAATCTTCTTCGAGGTCCCAGCCGTCATCCACGGCATGGCGCACGGTGGGCTCATACCGGCCGGTCGGGTTGCTGACCGAGCCGCGGCCTTTGATCGGGCCGTTGTTCGGCTGGGCGGAAAAAGGTTCATCCATGCCGGGAGCTTAGCGCCCTAAAAAGAACAAATCAAGAACATTGAGGCGGAACCGTGCATTGGGCGGCAACAACGGGCCGTGTATGATGCGCCCCATCCAATCCATAAGGTCATGCCGTGATCAGCGCCGTCATCCCAACTCTCAATGCCGAAGCAACCCTCGAACAGACGTTGTTATCGCTGAACGGTTGCCCGCTGGTTGGCGAAATCATCGTCGCCGACGGGCAAAGCAGGGATGCCACTCAACGCCTCGCCGAAAACGTCGGCGCGAAACTGTGTTTTTCCGAGCCCGGGCGTGGACAACAGCTCGCAACAGGGGCCGAAGCGGCGAGCCAGGATTGGCTGTTATTTTTGCACGCCGATACGGTGCTTGAACCCGGCTGGGAATCCGAAGCCGAAGACTTTATGAAGCATTTCCCGTCCGATAGTGCCGCGGTTTTCCGTTTTGCCTTAGACGATGAAAGATTCCTGGCCCGCGTGCTCACTTTTTTCGTGCGGCTTCGCACGATCGTGTTTGCGCTCCCTTACGGCGATCAGGGATTATTGATTTCGAAAAAATTTTACAACGAACTCAGTGGCTTTAAGCCCATAGCCCTCATGGAAGACGTCGATATCATCCGGCGCATCGGCCGGCTCCGTCTCACGCGCTTCAACAGCCGGGCGGTTACGTCGGCTGAAAAATTTCGGCGCGAGGGATATATTGTACGGCCCTTGCGCAACCTCCTGACGCTCACATTGTTTTTTTGCGGCGTCTCCCCTGAAAAACTGAAAATAATGTACCGATGAGCGGGCCGGCCAACCATCTCGTGATATTTTTGAAAGTACCCCGTCTCGGTACGGTGAAAACGCGCCTCGCCCGCGACATCGGCCACGTCCGCGCCTGCAGCTTTTATCGGACATTGTCCCGAACGATGTTAAACCGCCTCGGCCGTGATCGCCGTTGGCAACGCTGGATTGCCGTGACTCCCGATTTTGAAGCGTGGCCGAAACCTTTATACACCGGTTTATGGCATACCATTCACCAAGGCACCGGCGATTTGGGCGCACGCATGAACCGGGTGATGAACGCGTTACCGCCCGGCCCGGCCGTCATCATCGGCAGCGACATTCCCACCATCACACCGCGCCACATCGCTCAAGCCTTCAAACGATTAGGCTCGGACGATGCCGTATTCGGCCCGGCAACCGACGGCGGGTATTGGCTGGTCGGCCTCAAGCGCCGGCCGACCGTGCCGAGTATTTTCAGGAATGTCCGCTGGTCGAGCGAAACCGCCCTCGCCGATACCTTGGCGAATCTCAAACACGGACAACGCATCGCACTCCTCGAAGAGCTTGAAGACGTCGATGACGGCTACGGCTACCGGCGCTGGCTGGATAAACGGGGCTAAAAATTCATGGAGAATATTCTAACTGTCACCATCCCGTTTTTTGCCCTTATGGGCGGCGGCTATATCGCGGGCCGGGCGCGGCTGTTCACCGCCGAAGCCATCGACGGCATGATCTTCTTCGTCTTCTATTTCGCCCTGCCCTGCATGTTATTTCGCTATATGGCGCTCAGCCCTTTAAACGAAATCACCGATTTCTCATTTATGGGTTCTTATGCCGCCGTCAGTCTTTTTGGATTTGTCCTCGCAGCACTGGGCAGCCGGTTGTTATTTCACGCCCCGGCCGGTGTCATGGCGCTGCAAGGTCAAGGGGGCAGCATCGGCAATGTCGGGTTTCTCGGCCTGCCCATGATCGCCGCCCTTTTAGGCAAAGATGCGGCCCTGGCGGTCGCCCTGGCACTGTTGGTGGATTTGATCGTCTTTATGCCGCTCACGCTTTCGATCCTGGAGATCGATAAGCACAATAAACAAGTGCAAACGCACCAACCCAAAAGCCAAACAATACTCAAAATTCTGCGGGGGACGTTCTTAAACCCCTTTGTGTTGTCGATCGGATGCGGTGTCCTGGTATCCGCCTTCAATGTTACGCTGCCGGTGCCGGTCGATTCCTTTACCGGTTTGCTGGGGGCCGCCGCCAGTCCGTGCGCCCTGTTTGCCCTAGGTGCATCCTTGGCCGGGCGGTCTTTAAGCGATGATTTCAAAGAAGCCGGGTTTATGATCGGGATGAAGTTATTTATTCATCCGCTCGTCATGTGGCTCGCCATGACATACGTTTTTAATGTGAAACCCATGTGGGCTTTGGCGGCCGTTTTGGTTGCCGGTTTGCCTGTCGCCGGTAATGTTTTTATCCTGGCGCAAACCTATGGTTTCTACACGGAGCGTTCATCGACGGCGATCTTGCTTTCAACGGCCATAGCGGTTGTAACATTCTCCATGCTCGTTGCACTTTTAACGTAAATCAGGAAGGTGAAATAACGGTTCGTTATGCCCCAGCTTGTCTTTCTTCATGGCCCCGGTGCAGGCGCGTGCGCCGATGCTTACACCTATCAGCTTGAACACTTTAAGGGCAGTGTCGCGCCGACCTTGCCAGGCCATCTCTCCGGTAAACGGTGCAAGGATGTCGCGGAGTACACCGAATGGGTCCGCGCCTGGTTATTGGATCAAAACTTAAACAAGGACCTCGTTTTGGTCGGCTATACCCTTGGTGCTTCCATCGCATTGCAATACGCCCTCGACTACCCAAACGAGGTCAAAGGCCTCGTCATCATGACGGTTGCCATGAAACCGAAGACCCGAAAACCCGGCACATACGAGCTGCGTTTGAATGCGCTCGAAGATGAAAACGTTTACGAGGAATGGATCGCCTTTCAACGCAACGCCATGAAATTCGTCGAACCGGGTTTACGCGAAAAACTGATCGAGCGGCACCGCCAGGTCGGCCCCTTGTCGCAATATCATGATTTGAAAACCATCGACGCATTCGACGTGTCGGATCGCATCGGCAGCCTGACGCCGAAGCTTTTATTACTGCGCGGCGTGGACGATCCGGGCGAGCCGCCGGAATATGAGAAAGATATTCACGAGGCCGTGCCCGGCTCGCAATACATCAAACTCAAAGGTGCGGGCCACTTCCCGGCAACCGAAGTGCCTGAACGGTTTAACCAAATCCTCGAAGAGTTTCTGAGTTTATTATAAAGCGCACGCCAAATAATAAGGGATACAGACTCCGTACCGCTTTCCTGTTAGGATTTTCACCACAACAGCGGAGAATAATGATATGGGAGAAATTCTCGGAATTGGTATGACTCATTATCCCGCAGGTCTCGCGCCCGATCATTGCCGGGGCTGGCCACTGGCGCGTTATATGCGCGCCGGTACCGTCATCCCGGAGCACCGCCGCGATCCCAAAACCTGGCCTGAACCCATGCAGGAAGAATGGGGCGACGATATGGGCGAAAAAGCACACGCCCGGCATCGTGAAATTATGTTTTCGTCGTTCCGTAAAATCCGCAAAGAAATTGACGATTTTAATCCCGATTTCATCATCATCTTCGCCGACGACCAATACGAGAATTTTACCGACACCATCATCCCGCCGTTTTGTGTCATGGCGTATCCGGATATCGCGTTTCAACCTTTTGTGCGCATGGGTAAACGGAAATTCGAAAACATCTGGGGCCTGCCCGACGATGCGACCATTAAAACACCAGGCTGTCACATGGAGGGCCGGGCCCTAACCCGCGGTCTAATCGACCGCGGCTTCGATATGTCCTACGCCTATAAGCCGATGCACTCGGAAGGCTTGGGCCACGGCTTCGCCAACACGATTTTATATTTGGATTTAGATCAAACCGGGCTCGATTATCCCATTTTACCCATTGCGGTGAACTGCTATGGCAGTTCCGTCATCCGCTTTCAAGGGGCCGATGCATCATCGAAACGCAAGTATCCTGATGAGCCCGATCCGCCGTCCGCTTCGCCGACACGATATTTTCAACTCGGACAAGCCACCGTCGATACCATTATGGAGAACGACTGGCGCGTCGCCATCATCGGTTCTTCCAGCTGGTCGCATGCGTTCTTAACGGAAAAGAACGACTATCTTTATCCGGATCAGGAAGCCGATCAGAAACTGTTGGCAACCATGCAAGCCGGTGACTATGCGTACTGGCGCGACATGACATTGGATGAAATTGAGGACGGCGGCTTACAGGAAGTCCTGAATTGGCACTGCCTCATCGGTGCGATGGACCGGCTCGATTATAAAGCCAACGTGATTGGCTGGGCTGACACGTGGTGTTTCAATGCCAACAAATGCATGGCGGTGTTTAAATAATCACCGTTAAAATCGGTGAGCCGTTCTACGAAAGAAGTCTTTCCGACTTTTTCTCCGGTAATTTTTCAGCGACGATTTCCGATAAAATCTCAACCAGCGATACGAACTTGTCGGTATCGTGCAATGCTTCATCAACCATTGTGTCGACCTGTGCGCGGTCGGTGAGTGTTATGGATTGCATGTTTTTCTCCTGCCTATGAGGGAAAATATACGCAATTCGGGGCCCGCAGATAAATGAGGGTTTTCCACAACAGGGCCGCAACTCATTGATATTAAATTGTTTATTTCAATTTTTCCGCGCCGTGGCCACCGTATTCGCGGCTTAGCGCATCAAAACGTCAAATCAGATGAGGCAAATGAGCGCGCAAACCATGGCTGCCCCTATAGATCTGACTTTTCCTCTTTGCCGTCCCACACGGCGAGAAATCCTTTTTTTGCGGGTGTGTTCGGTTGCCAATAAAGATTGGGCCAAACTTGCGGGCCATACTGACCGTGATGCGATTCCGTGATTTGCTGTGGCGCTGTCCAGTCCACCCAATTCTTCGATTCGCTATACATGATATCTTTCGGCCAGACCGGCCAAAGTAAAGTGTTTTGCTCGATGATACGATGATAGATCGCTTGAACGACGCCATCTGATGTAATCGCCAAGCTGGGTGTATGAATATCGAGCGCCGGTATAAAAACACTATCGATCACGTGCTGAAAAACTCTTAAAACTTTATCAGACTTCCTTCAGCCTTGGCATCAATTCGGCGAAGTTGCACGGCTTGTGGCGAATATCGAGTTGATGGATCAAGATTTCATCCCACGCATCCTTGCATGCCCCCGGTGAACCGGGCAGCGCAAACAAATAGGTGCCGTTTGCGACACCGGCGGTTGCACGCGATTGAATGGTGGATGTCTTGATCTTCTCGAAACTGACCCATCGAAATATTTCGCCGAACCCGGGGATCTCTTTCTCGTACACGCTATGAAAAGCTTCCGGGGTTACATCGCGGCCCGTCACGCCGGTCCCGCCGGTCGCCAGCACCACGTCGACTTTGGGATCTTCGATCCAAGCCTTGAGTTGCGCCACGATCATCAATTGATCGTCAGGAACAATCGTCCGGTCGGCTAGCACATGGCCGGCCTCTTGGAGACGATCGACGAGCGTTTGCCCGGACTTATCGTCTTCCATGGTACGGGTATCGGACACGGTTAGAACCGCGATTTGAACGGGAACGAAACCCGGTTCGTTATTGCCGTTGTTGTTGCTGCTTGTCATGTTCGGCCACCTGAATCGGGCCTTGTCCTAAGGCGACATAAACCGGCCATTTGCCGGCGGCAATGGCGTCCATCGACGGAGTCGGCTGGCCGAGGCGATTGCGGTAAATCCAAAGATTGGTCAGCACGCGTTCGATAAAAATTCGCGTTTCGCGCGACGGGATGGACTCAATAAAGAACAACGGATCGTTCATATGATTGGTGGTGCGCCGCCATTTGCTGAGGTTACCGGGACCGCCGTTCCAGGCCGCGGCCAGCAAAAACAAATCGCCGTTGATTTGTTTGTCCTTGAGCAAAATCTCGATATATTTTTGACCCAATTCCAAATTGTATGCCGGTTTAAATAACTTACGGCGCTTACCCCAACGAAGCCGCCGATCGCGAGCAACGAAACTGGCCGTTCGCGGCATGATTTGCATTAAGCCTCGTGCACCCGCCCAGCTTTTGGCGCGCGGATTAAAGCCGGACTCTTGGCGGATCAGCGCATAAATCAGCGCCCGGTCGACACGAAAGCCTTTTTTCGGCTTCCACGGCGGGATCGGATAGGCTGCGCCATCGTAACCCCCGCCTTTTGGAAACATCATCTTATCCAACCGGACGGCTAAGGCCGGCATGGCGGTCCGGCTCGCAAATGCCAAAATACCTTGCGCCAAATCCTTATCGGCACGCACGGCAAGATACCGCAGTTCCCGCTCCGAGCGTCGATACTCACCGGATTGCACGAGCGCGAGGGCGCGTTGTCCGGCTTTTGATCCGGCCAAGGCCTTCATGGCGGATGATTCAAGCTTGGGAACGGCCCAGTCATACGTGGTGTTGATGCCGAGAATGCGCCGGGCCAGCAGGCCGTAAAACGTCCGCGGATGAGCCGCCGCAACGCGAAGATACTTCGAAACTTTTTCCGGTTTACGGTTCACCAAATTCGTGCGCGCCGCCCAAAACGCCGCCGCGGTCAGCATCCAGGGCGAAGACTGCCCCGCATCGGCGACCGCTTCAAAGTGCTGTGCCGCAATGTCGAATTTCTTCATGCGCCATGCCGATAAACCGGCCGTCCAATGCGCTTCAGGGATATACCGGCCCGAACGTTTCGCCGCTTTTGATGCTCTCGCATAGGCCCAATCATCACGGCCGGCAACAAAATATGATTTACCCAACCGGGCTTGTGCCTGATCGTATTCGGCTTGGCTCAACAATCTTTTGGTCTGTTGGCTGTTCAGCGAACGTTTAACGGCTTTCGTCCAGCCCTTACGAGTCCACCAACGAAGTTGGCGTTTAATTTTCCGTTTAAGACGGTGTTGCGATTTACTGAGCTTTTTGCGCGGGACCCTCAGGCGGGTCGATACGACGTCGTTACCGTACAAAGAGCCAAGCGTGGGCCGTTGTGGCGCGCGCCAATTTTTCGGCTTGCGGCGTAAGGCAAGTTTATAGAGGCGCCATGCTTGCGGATGATCGCCGTATTGCGCCAGCCAATCCTTTAATTCTTTATATTTTGAACGGTATTTCGTGGGATGAAGGAAGCGTTGGGCCAAAACATGACCGAGCAGAACTTTATTATCGAGTTTGGCAATCAGGGCATCGGCCTTTTTCCACTGACCCGCCTCTTGAACGGTAAAAATCTTTTCGTACCGTTCGATATCCGCCTCTTTCAGAATTTTTGGGAAATCAAGATGGTGGCGTGGATCAATTTTCCCTAAGGCCGCCACATGCAGGGGCTTCGATGTTGCATGCGTGTCTTCACCAGCCGTATCGGCCATAGCCGATGGAGCCGACGGTGCCGGCAGCGTCAAAGCCGTGACAAAACACAGCGATATGAGCAACACGAAGGGGGTCCGAAGCATCGTCAAAATATTCAATTTTTTCCCATTTGGCGCTTTTCGGCGCTTAGTAAGCGGTGATTATATAAAGCATCTGATTCCGGGGAACAACTCGCGGTTAACGCTTACGTCCCCCATATTTTGTGCAAAAATCCCAATATTTCGCCAGATTTAGCCGCATATTAAGGCGAAACGTCTTTCATAAAGTTTAACGAAAATCCGTTTACGCGTGTTCCTCAAGTTTTTGGCGGATTGCCAGCAAATCTTTCCAAACATCGCGCTTTTGCGCCGGTGAGCGGAGCAGGTAGGCCGGATGCAGCAGCGGTGTCGCCGGGATGGGGCTTGCCATCCGTGGTGTCGCGTAACTGAACCAGTTGCCGCGCAGTTTAGTGATGCCTTTGGATTGTCCGAGCAACGCCGTCGACGCCGGGCCACCGACCGGCACCAATATGGCCGGATCGACTATTTCGATAAGACGTTCGAGAAACGGCAGGCAAATCGCAATTTCCTGAGTCGTCGGGCTGCGATTGCCCGGCGGACGCCAAAAAACGGTATTGGTGATTAAAACCTGATCCCGATCGAGTCCGATCGAGGCCAGCATCTGATCGACGAGTTTTCCGCTCGGCCCGACGAACGGGAGGCCCTGGCGGTCTTCCTCGGCCCCCGGCGCTTCACCGACCATGACGATACGGGCCTGATCGCTGCCGTCGGTGAAAACCAGGTTGGTCGCCGTTTTTTGCAGGGCACATCCCTCAAACCCCTCAAGGGCGGCACGCAAATCGGCAACACTTTCTGCGGCTTCGGCTAAGGCGCAGGCGTTATGCACGATCGAATCGCTTTGCCCGACGGCCGCGCTTTGTTGGCGCGCAACTTGAGGAACGGGATTCTGTTGCTGCAACGGTGTTTGCGCCTGATCGGCGGCTCCCGGTGTTGATCCGGCAGAATCAGCCGCTACGGCGGCGTCTGCCGCCGCATACCGGTTGACCGGTTCATCACCGATGGTTTCATCGACACCGGCATCGAGATACCAGGTCATGAGGGCTTTCGGGGACGGCCGGGGTGTCGGATCGGGCATGGATCGACTTTACCATGGCCTATAAAAAAGTCATGGTGATAAAGTCTCCCGTATTGTCATCGATGCTGCGGGATTAAGACCGCCGTGCTATAACCCCCAACCCTGCATTTTACACATTTCGAGAAAGCCATGAATCAGGATCAGCAAGAAACCCAACGTGAATCGATGGAATTTGACGTCGTGATTGTCGGCGCGGGGCCGGCCGGCCTAGCCGCCGCCATTCGCTTACGCCAGTTGGCTATCGAAAACGACCAGGAAATCAATGTTTGCGTCGTGGAAAAAGGCAGCGAGGTCGGTGCCCACATTCTCTCCGGCGCCGTCATTGATCCGATCGCCATCAACGAACTGATCCCCGATTGGCAGGAGAAAGGGGCCCCGCTGAATACACCGGCAAAAGAAGACCGCTTTATGTTTCTGACCGAAAAAAGCGCTTACCGGCTGCCGACACCGCCACAAATGCATAATGACGGAAATTATGTCGCCAGCCTCGGCAACCTGACCCGTTGGCTCGGAACCCAAGCCGAAGAATTAGGCACGGAAATTTACCCCGGTTTTGCCGCTGCCGAAGTGCTGTATCACGATGACGGTTCGGTGAAGGGGATCGCCACCGGCGACATGGGTATCGGCAAGGACGGCAAACCGACGGATCATCATGAACCCGGCGTCGAGCTGCACGCCAAGATGACGTTATTCGCCGAAGGGTGCCGGGGCTCCCTCAGCAAAACATTGAT
>CALINB010000093.1 GCA_938045325.1 uncultured Rhodospirillales bacterium
TTTCCAAGGTTGATAGCGGGCCAAATTGCGGGCCGGCGTTACCGACAATAAGAAAACCTAACGCAATCAGCTGAATGGACGTTTTCCATTTCGCCAACGCTGAAACCGGCATGCCGACTTGAACGGATGCCAAAAACTCCCGCAGTCCTGAAACTAAAATTTCCCGGCATAAAATGACAGCCGCAGGCAGCAACGTTAGGCCCTGAATGCGGTCGATCCCCACCAACATTAATAAGACGGCGGCGACCAAGAGCTTATCAGCAATCGGATCTAAAAATTTACCGAGACTGGATTGTTGTTCCCAGGCACGGGCCAAATAGCCATCAAAAAAATCTGTAATACAAGCCGTTGCGTATATAGCAAAAGCCAGCCAATTTCCAAGCGGCTGCGGTAGCAGCAGCAAAAGGACGACGACAGGAATGGCGGCAATCCGCGAAATAGTCAGGATATTCGGAAGTTTAAACTGCATGCCCAGGGGTATTCTCTCTGCTTTTCTTTAGTTCTGCTATTCTAACGGCCTGCATGAAACCATTCATAGAGTTTATTGGCCATAGCCTTGCTAATCCCATCGACCGTCTCAAGATCCGTCAATCCGGCTTCAGCAACGGCCTGGGCCGAGCCAAAGTGATGCAATAGGGCTTTTTTCCGCTTAGCGCCGACACCGGGAATTTCATCAAGCGTTGACCGGGCAATGGATTTAGCCCGCCGGGCCCGGTGTGTGCCAATGGCAAACCGGTGCGCCTCATCACGCAAGCGCTGAATAAAATATTGGACCGGATCACGCGGCTCCAAGGCAATCGGCTCACGTTGCGGCCGGAAAATACGTTCACGTCCAGCATTACGTTCCGGCCCCTTCGCAACGGCCACAATGGCAACATCGTCAATGCCCAATTCGGCAAACACGCTTTCGGCCGCGCTTAATTGGCCGGCGCCGCCATCAATCAAGACCAGGTCAGGCCATTGCCCTTGCTGCCGGTCAGGATCTTCTTTCAACGCGCGCGAAAACCGCCGGGTTAAAACCTCCCTCATCATGCCGTAATCATCACCAGCCGAATAAGATTGAAATTCTTCCTGTTGATGATCTGACGCGCCGTTTGGCATCGTTTGTTTATCGGCATTTCTTTTCTTACTTTCGCTGGCGCCACGAATATTAAATTTCCTGTAGGCGTTTTTCATCATGCCCTCAGGCCCAGCGACAATCATGGCACCGACCGCCTTCGTGCCGGATATATGGCTGTTGTCGTAGACTTCAATACGTTGCGGTGTGCCGTCAAGGTCCAAGGCTTTAGCCAAACCATCGAGAAGTTTACGTTGCGTAGCGCTTTCGTTCAGGCGCCGGGACAAAGCTTCGCGGGCATTGGCCATGACATGCTCGACAACACTTCTTTTTGGCCCCCGTTGAGGTGTCAAGACGTGAACACGGCGCTCGGCATGAACACTCAACGCATCTTCAACCAGTGCTTGGTTGTTCAGCTCGTGGCTTACGAGAATCTGACTGGGCGGGACTTTATTGGCATAAAACTGCCCAAGAAAAGCTTCTAGAATAATAGGTGCATCCTCGCCACGGGCATGCGAGGGAAAATACGCACGGTTTCCGTAGTTACTGCCACTTCTGAAGAAGAATATTTGAACACAAGCCAGGCCGCCCGCCTGGTGGATGGCAATAACATCGGCATCTTCGATCGTATCAAGATTGATGTCCTGGCGCGCTTGAACACGCGTTAAGGCACGGATGCGATCTCTGTATTCAGCGGCGGCTTCATAATCCAATGAATCGCTGGCGGCCTGCATTTTTTCGGCAAATTCATTTTGGATTTTGTTTGCTTTGCCAAGCAAAAAATCGCGCGCTTGATCCACCAAAACGGCATAATCGGCCTCACTGATTTTTCCGACGCACGGGGCCGCACACCGTTTGATTTGATGCAACAAACAAGGCCGGGTTCGGCTCTCGAATACCGGGTCGTTACACGTCCTCAATTGAAAAGCGCGTTGTAAAATATTAAGCGTGTGATTGACGGCGCCGGCGGAAGCAAACGGTCCGAAGTACTGCCCTTTTCGTTTTCGCGCACCACGGTATTTCAAAATTTGCGGAAATGAATGATCATCCGTCACCAATATTGATGGGAAAGATTTGTCGTCTCGCAGAAGAATATTGTACCGGGGCGCATACCGCTTAATAAGGTTGGCCTCCAGCAATAAAGCCTCGGCCTCGGTATGGGTCGTAATAAATTCCATGCTTCTCGTTTCCGACACCATACGGCGGAGCCGGTTCGATAGACGCGAAATTTGCAAATAACTAGCAACCCGCTTCTTTAAATTTTTAGCCTTGCCAACATACAGCACATCACCGGATGCGTTGACCATTCTGTAAACACCCGGCAGCCCTGGCAATGTTTTCAAATGTGCATTGATGACCGTCTGCCCCTCTTCCAAAGAGGTTCGCTTAGACTGGGGTGCCGGTTGTGGTGGTTGTTTTCGCGTCATTTCAATCATCTAGCTGGTGTAAAACGTTAAGCCCTCACCCACTCATTACGATCTTTGTGATTTTAACTTACGAATTCCTGCCGTTGTGACATTGTGCTGGCCCATTCAATTCACAATCATTGTGGATAAGCCTGTTAATAAAACGCTCTTGCGATTTTTATGTGATTATTCTACGAACGACCCCCTATTTTTGCACAAAACAGCGCTTAACCTGCAACTAATTGATTTAATTAGTGTTTTCACTGCAGACTCTTTAAATCTCAGTCTGATTTAAGGAAAAGCCGCCGCGCACACCGGTTTTTGCGGCACGTCAAAACACTGTGAACAACTTAATTGAGAAAAGCCTGAGATTCTAGATGCTTACGTCTAGACCCGTGTTCGTTCTATTTCAACACCGACACTCTCAGCATCGGCCAAGGCTTCCAATTTTTCGACCCGAACCCGAACCGATCGGACACGCGCATCCATCAGGCAGATTTTTGCAATGGATTCGGCAAAGGTTTCGACAAGGTTGATATGGCCTTGAGCAGCAAAGGTCCGTACTTTTTCCGCTATTTCCTCATAACAGACCACTTGGCCCAGATCATCGGATACTTGGGCTTTCCCCTCGATAACGGCAAGATCGAGATTAATCCGAACTTTTTGTTTATTTTCATGCTCATGAC
>CALINB010000094.1 GCA_938045325.1 uncultured Rhodospirillales bacterium
ATCAACTCAACTTTCACGGCGGCGGGAATCGTCTCCAGTTCGTTTTGCAAACCGTCTCGCGGTCCGACATCGACGATTTTAACGGAATCCGGCAGGCGCATGGGTTCCCTCGAAATGGTTTAAGATTTTCGCCAGACCGGCGGGCGTTTTTCCAAAAACGCGGCAATGCCGTCCCGACCTTCATCGGTAGCGCGCATCTTGGCATTTAATTTGGCGGTTTCGGTGACTAAGGATTCATCGATAGGCTTGCCGCTCACACGGTCGATCAACTGCTTGGATGCGGCGACGGCAGCCGGGCCATTTTCCATAATTTTTGCCGCTATCGATAGACCAGTGGATTCTAATTCTTCTCCGTCAGTAACAATATCTACCAAACCCAGCCTGAACGCTTCATCAGCATCAAAAACATCTGCAGTGAAAAAATAACGCCGCAGGGCACGGCTGCCAGCCGCGCGAACGACATAAGGTGAGATTACGGCGGGGATAATGCCGAGTTTAACTTCGGAGAAACAAAAGCGTGCTTGTGTTGTGGCAACCACGACGTCACTGACCGCAACTAAACCGACGCCGCCACCGTAGGCGCCGCCTTGAACCAACGCAATTACCGGCTGCGGTAGGGTATAGATCCGGTTCAGCATCTTCGCCATTTCAAGAGATGCTGCTTCGTTTTCCTGTTCGGTATAGGCTGCTGCCCGTTTCATCCATTCTATATCGGCGCCGGCTGAAAAACTTTTACCGTTTGCCGATAAAATGACGGCGCGGATCGATTGATTTTGAGCAATATTAGTAAATACTTGGTCGAGTTCATTGATGACATGGTCATCAAACGCATTATGACGTTCGGGCCGGTCTAAGACGACCCGGGCCAATCCGTTGTCATTTGAAACGTGCAGTGCCGAATAAGCCAAATCGCTCATAATTTTTCCTGTGTCTGATTGAGCTGATATCGGACGTATTAAAAAAACTAATCGATGAATTAGATAAAACAGTTAAATTTTAGGGGAGTCAAACGCAGCCATTGCCGATACAATGTAGACTCGTTGCTCACTATGAAAGAATTCAATGACACATAAATATACGCCAGAAGAATTGGGGGCTTTTATTTCACCGTTTGAGGTGATGGCGACGGGTGCCGACGAGGGGCCTTTAAAAGGCCTGACATTCGCCCTCAAGGACCTCTACGACGTCGAAGGCCATGTTACGGGTTGTGGCAGCCTCCGGTGGGCCGAAACCCATGAACCGGCAACCCAGAATGCTGCGGTGCTTGATCTATTGCTGGCTGCGGGTGCGACGTTGATGGGGAAGACCCATACCGATGAGCTCGCCTATAGCTTGCTGGGGATCAATCCGCATTACGGCACGCCGCTCAATGTGCGTGCACCGGATCGCATTCCCGGGGGGTCGTCGAACGGTTCGGCTTCGGCGACGGCGGGGGGTGTCGTTGATTTTGCCATCGGCTCAGACACCGGAGGCTCGGTGCGGGGTCCTGCTAGCTTTTGCGGCTTGTTCGGCATGCGGCCCAGCCATGATCGGATTTCGCTTGCCGGCGTGATGCCGCTCGCATCCAGCTTTGATACAGCCGGTTGGTTTGCCCGAGATGCCGAGATATTGGAGCGTGTCGGCAATGTTTTGCTGCAATCAGATGGCAGCGGGTCAAACAACATGCCGTCGAAAATTTTATTGGCAGTCGATTCATTTGAACGCATGAATGATGGGGCCCGTCAGGTCTTGTGGCCGCTAGCTGAAAAAATCGCGCAAAGTCTTGGCCCAGTCAATGAAGTCCGGCTCAGTGAAAATGGACTCAACAAATGGATGGAAGTCTTTCGTGTGGTTCAGGCACGCGAAGCCTGGAACAACCATAAAGAATGGATTGAGAAAGCAGGGACGCCGACCGATTGGGGCGTCGGTGCGCGTTTTAAAATGGGTTCGCAGATCACCGATCAGGAGTTTGAGAAGGGGTGTGCTGACCGAGAAAAGATTACGGCACATATGAACGGTTTATTAGGTGATGATGCCATCATCATTTCACCAACGACACCGGACATCGCGCCGTTGATTGAATCGTCGCGAGATTTTTTTGCGGCTTTTCGTGACCAGGCGCTGTCGATTTTAAGTCCGGCCGGTTTGGCACGGCTGCCGCAAATTTCGATTCCTGTTACGGACATAAACGGGGCGCCCCTCGGCCTCTCGATTATTGGGCCGCGGGATCAAGATGAACGGTTGTTGCATATTGCCACCGTCATTGCCGGACAAATGTAGCAGCCGTTTTGGACTACAGTGTTCTCATTACCATCAGCGTGTTCAGCGTTTTTGTCGGGTTTTTGACCGGCGCCACCAGTATCGGCGGCGTCTTGTTGGTGCCGATGTTGATTTACGTCGCCGGGATCGACGTTCGCTTGGCGATTGCGGCTGCCATGTTTGGCTATTTGTTTACCGGATCGATTGGTGCCGCGATTTTTGCCCGGCGCGGATCAATTGCCTGGCGGGCGGTGCTGTGGTTGTGCCTCGGCGCGGTTCCGTTTGCGTTTGCCGGTTCCATCGCCAGTAAAATATTTCCCGCCGGCCTTCTCGAAATGGCGATTGCCCTGCTGATTTTATTCGCAGGCTGGCAGTCGCTGCGTCAGGAAAACGATACGGCCGGGGTTCCGCCTGAAGGTTCGATGCTGGCCGGGATCGGCTGCGGGGTCGGCTTTATTTCCGCCGTGACCGGGACCGGCGGTCCGGTCACGCTGGCACCGATTTTATTGTGGCTGGAGATTCCGGTGCTGACCACGATCGGTTTGTCGCAAGCCGTGATGATGCCGATTGCCGCTGCGGCAACGGTGGGTAATATTCTCAACGGCACCTGGGATTTGATGCTGGGCGGCGCGGTCTCGATCGGTCTTTCCATCGGCACCGTACTGGGCGCAACCTTCGCGCATATAATTTCGGTCCAGCGATTGAAGTTGTTTCTTGCCTGCACGTTGCTCGTGATCGGCGGGGTGATCCTGGCCCGGCTTGCCCTGCAAAAGGCGGGAATCGAAATCTTTTAAAGACCTTTGATGTTATCCGGGCTCGGTTTGATCAAGCCGCGCTCGACTTGGCTGACGGCTTTTAAAATGCCTTCATGGCACGGTGTCGGAATGCCGAGTTCCTTGCCTTTTTCGATGATCATACCGTTCATAAAATTAATTTCCGTGCGCCGCCCTTTCAGGATGTCCTGGCCCATCGATGGGCGTTGTTCTTCCTTGCGGTGTTTTGAGTATTCCTCGAGCGTATCGGCAATCGTTTGAAACGCTTTTTTGTCGCCATCAGCCGCTTGAACGTAAAGCTCCGGGTCCATGCCCTGGATTTTTTCCAATTGAAACCCATGCGCGCGTCCGACCCGAATGGTTTCGGCACCGAGGCGGATCGACAGCCAGCGCGGTTCTTCCAGGGTGTCGCGTTTGTTGCCGCTATATCCCGTGCAGGCGCTGAGGCCGTTGCGCATGCCGTTGATGGTGAGTTTGGTCCATCGTTCGCCCCAAAGGTTGGGCGTCGCGATAGCGCTGTCGGCATGGCTGAACAGTTTTTGCAGTTCTTCGGCGCGGGGCGTGATGCGGCCATGCACTTCACCGACCCGGTAAACAACATGTCTTTCGCCACCCAACGGGACATAACGTTCCATTTGGCCGGGGCCGACCAACTCACCGGCCAATAAGCTCACAATGCAACCCAATGTTTTGCCCCATCCGACGATCGCGGCGAGACGTTCTTCGTTAATGCAATTCTGCATGGAAACGAAATAACCATCAGGCGCCATGTACTGGCGAATGAGATGCGTTGCCCATTCGGTGTCATAGGACTTCACGCAAATCAGCGCGATATCGAAGGGATCTTCCTTAATGAAATCCTGAATTTCGGTGAGGTGAAACGCTCTTGCTTTGGCGGTAAATTCTTCTTGGGAGGTCACACCTTTAATGTGAATGCCGGAATTGCGCATGACCTCGACATTTTCAGGCCACGGATCGACCACGGTGACGTCTTCGCCGCCACGGATCATGTGAGCGGCAATATAAGAACCGATGGCGCCGGCGCCGACAACGACAATACGTTTTCCCATGAAATTTCCCCTCTGGACGTTTTTCTTTGAATGATTGAATTGTGTGGGTCGGAACTTTAAGCGCTCCGAACGTTTCTGAAAAGATACGATTAGCAAATTCCGGTAAAAACACTTCGGCTTGCTCAATGCCCGGTGGTTCTCTAAAAATTGCAGCTATGAATTTAGAAAAATCGTTTGAAGGCGTTAAGGTTGTCGACTTTTCCCAAGGGGTTGCGGGGCCGATGTGCGGCCTTCAGCTAGCGCAATACGGCGCCGATGTTCTGAAAATCGAACCCATTGGCGAAGGCGATTGGGGCCGGGGACTTGGCCCGCGCTACGGCCATTTTTCAGCGCTCGCCGTTGCCGTCAACCGGGGCAAACGTTCTTTGGCGGTCGATCTCAAAAACCCGAAGGGTAAAGAGATTGTTTTAAAGCTCATAAAGGAAGCCGATGTGATCTCGCACAATTACCGGCCCGGCGTGATGGAACGGTTGGGCTTCGATGAAGAAGCCGTGAGAAAGATCAACCCGACTGTCGTGTATCTCACGGTTGAAGGTTTCGGCAGCGACGGCCCTTATCGTGACCGCCCGGCGACGGATTCGATCCTGCAAGGCTACACCGGTTTTATGAACATCAATCGGGACAAGGACGGAACGCCGAAGCTGATGCTGCCGTATTTAACGGACTATGTAACGGGGCTGTACGCTTTCCAAGCCGTCAGTGCCGCGTTATTTAAACGCGCCATGAAAGGCGAGGGGGAAACCATTTGTCTGAGCTTGCTCCAATCGGCGGCGGCCCTACAGGCAACGAAGATGATCGACGTGCACATAGAAGGTGCGGGTGATGTTTCCGGCGGCGTGCCGATGGGAACATTTCAAACCAAAGACGGATATATGTCGATCAATGCGCGCCGTGATTATCAGTTTAAAGCATTATGTAAACTGATCGGCCGCGAAGACATGATCGATGACTCAAGATATTCGAGTGTGAAAGCGCGGTTCGAGAACGAAGAAGAGGTGCTTTCAATTGTTAAAGAAGCCGTGTGCAAACGGCCGACAGCCGAATGGTCAACGTTGCTGACCGACGCGGATATCCTCAATGCGCCGGTCAATACATACGAAGATTATTACGAAGATCCGCATATTAAAGCGGTTCAAACATATACATGGATGGAACATGACGAACTCGGCCGCATTCCCATGACGCGAATCCCGGCCTTGCCACCCGTCGACCCAAACAATGCTAAATCTCATAGTCCGCATGTCGGTGAGCATACGCAGGCGGTGTTAAAAAACCTCGGTTATACGGATGCTAATATCGCGGCCCTGCGAGATGAGAATGCTATTGGCATTTATGAAAAAAAGCTTTGTGATTAATGAACCGCCGCGAGGGTGCTACGCGGATGAGGGGCGCGCGAATTTGCGACCGGGTCGTAATAGGTCACAGTGCCCTTCGTTTGCGCGCGGTGCATAATGCGCCGGGCTTCGGGGTCGAACGCGTTACGATGATGCATGGTGCAGCGGTTGTCCCAAATAAGGATATCGCCGACGCTCCAGTCGTGGTGATAGGCAAATTCATCGCGGCAGGCGTGTTCATATAATGCGTTGAGAGCGTCTTCCGATTCATCGACCGGTAGTCCGTGGATATAGGCATAGCGTCGGCGGCCGAGATAGAGCGTGTTTAACCCCGTTTCGGGATGGGTGCGGATAATGGGGTGGCTTGGTCCTGGCGAGACGCGCACGTCGATCGTATCGGGGATGCCACGCCGGCGCCAACCGACACTGTTTTCGCTGAGATCGTTTTTAATCGTGCGACCCTGAATAGTCGTTTTCAACTCTTTGGGTAATGTTTCAAGCGCGGCATACATATTAAGGACACCGGTTTCGCCGCCCCAGCTGTTCGGAATCTCGAGCGCATGAAGGACGCTGGCCCGAAACGGAAGGTTGGTGAAGGATGAATCGGTGTGCCATTGCGCTTCGCCATCGCCGAGGCCGCCGATGGGGGTGCCGTCGTTTCCTTTAACATTAGAAATTGTGTTGATGAGCGGGAAGTCCATCTCTTCACGCTTTTTCATTCCCTTGGCTTGGTATTCGGTCGGTGTCGGCGTCGTCAACTCGCCGAAATGCCGTGCGAGGTCCATCAGTTTCGGATCGCTTAAGGCCGGACCTTTAAAAACAAGCGCCAGATGATCCAGCCATGCCTGATAAATAGTTTCAAAAGCGTCATCACTTAATGCACGCACATCGTCGCATTTGACTTCAGCGCCGAGAGCATAGGGCAGAGGAACAATTTCGAATTCTGACTTCATGTGGAAATGCTCCAAAACATCGCATTAATGGCGGAATTCTAACGGGAGCAACGGTTTTGGGCAAATCGTGGTCTCTTCGTTTCGGCAAGCCATCTTGCGCTCATTCCGGCTCTGCGGTAATCACCGGTACCTGCGAGGGAGATCAATTGACGTGCCGTCCCGTTTTCAAAAAATTGCCGTGATCGGCTTGGGATATGTCGGATTGCCGACGGCTGCCGTGCTGGCAAGCCGGGGGGTCGATGTTCTCGGTGTCGATATCAATTCCGCATCGGTCGAACTCATCAATCAAGGCAAAATTCATATCGAAGAACCGGATTTGGATGTCATGGTCCAAGGCGCGGTGACTGCCGGGCGGTTACGGGCTTCTGATAAACCTGAGACCGCGGATGCTTTTATCGTATCGGTGCCGACGCCGTTTAAAAACGATCATGAACCGGATTTAGATGCTATCGAACAAGCTGCTCAGACATTGGCGCCTGTTCTTGAAAAAGGGAACATCGTTGTTTTGGAATCGACGGTCCCTGTTGGTACGACGGAAAAACTTTCCCAATGGCTGGCGGCATTGCGGACTGATTTAATTTTCCCGCATGAAAAAAATAAAACACCTGACATTTCCATTGCTCATAGTCCGGAGCGGGTTTTGCCTGGCCGAGTTTTGCTAGAGCTTGTCGATAACGATCGTGTTGTTGGTGGTTTAACGCCGGAATGCGCGAAACAGGCGGCAGCGTTATATAAATTATTCGTACAAGGAGAATGTCACTTGACCGACGCCTGGACGGCGGAATTGGTCAAGCTATCCGAAAACGCCTATCGCGACGTCAACATCGCCTTTGCCAACGAATTATCGAACGTGAGCGATGCGCTCGGTATCAATGTTTGGGATGTCGTGCGTCTTGCAAACCGTCATCCACGGGTAAATATTTTGAAGCCCGGTCCCGGTGTCGGCGGCCATTGCATCGCCGTTGATCCTTGGTTCATCGTGAGCTCCGCTCCGGGTGAAAGCGAATTAATTCGCACGGCGCGTACGATTAACGACGCAAAACCGGATGCCGTCGTGCGCCAAGTGCTGGAAGCGTTTAAATCCTCAAATGCCTCACACGTGGCGTGTTTGGGGCTTTCGTATAAAGCCGATATCGATGATTTACGGGAAAGCCCCGCCGTCGAAATTGTCGGCAAATTAGCCGGTAGCGGCCTTTCCTGCCTGGTGGTCGAGCCCCATGTCGATGTTTTGCCGCCGGAATTGCAAAATATCGACAAAATTCAATTAGTGGAGATAGAAAGCGCGCTCGCAAAATCCGATATCATCATTTTGCTGGTCGATCATTCCACGTTCCGATCCATTAGCGAAAGTCAGCGTGACGGCAAAACCGTGATCGATACCCGGGGTTTTTGGCAATAGTTCTTATTCGAACGTGGCTTCGCCATCCAATGAAAGCCCACCTTGATTATTTGCCGCCCAAAGCTTGACGGCATTCCCGTCATTGTTTGGCAGTCCGTTTACCGAAAACGGCGTGTTGCAGAATAGTGGGCTTAAGCAACGGTAAGTATACGTCGTCATGGTTTTGTCCGGCCATCGGTGACTGCATAGCTCAAGCTGTTGGATCACGACCATGCGGGCATTCACAATCAAACCCGGGTACCCCTCGACTTTCGTGACATAGGTATGGTCGAAGTGGATACGGGCCGCGTTGAACATCAAAGCGGAAAACCGGAACAGCAATCGTGGATCGGGATGAATGGTAAGGCTCCATTCGGCATTTTCAGGTGCTGGTTTTGGTTTGGTGGGCGTTTTCGCCAACCCCGGTTTGGCGGCTTCCCGATAAACGATGTTGTGATCTTCGCTTAAGGCGAGCCCGTTTTCACCGTGATAATCATGACGCACGGTGACAAACATAAGTTTCCCCGAGCGTCCTTCCTTCGGTGTGACCGAAGCAATGGTCGATACCTTTTTTGACTTTTCGCAGACTTTTAACGGCTGATGAAATGTAAGTTTCCCGCCGGCCCACATGCGCCGGGGTAAATCGCTGGGCGGTAAAAAGTTACCGACTTCAGGGTTTCCGTTCTCGCCGAGTTCTGATTGTCGCACTGTCGGTAAAAAGTAAAGCCAGTGGGAGCCGGGCCTTAACGAATCGCCGGGTTTCGGTTTTGGTTCGTCCCGGTCGAGGGTCGCATTATAACGAATGAGCGGGTCGGCTGTGATCGTATCCGTGGCTTCTTCAGAACGGCCGAGCCAGTCCTGAAACGATTCAGGGTCATTCGGCATTTTGGTTACATTTCGTCGGCAAAAACGTCGGCAAAGACGTTCATAAAGGTGGGGTAAAACAGGAGGGATTTATCCGTTTCAAAAACATTGCCAGTGCAGGTTTCAAGACGGTAATGCCCAGACATCATATTTTGAACAGCCTCGACATCACTAACAATGCTGCCGATGGAGGCTTCAAATTCATCAAAGGCTTCCAAAAAATCCGGAATGGCAACAGCCAAGTCTTGATTATCCATATAAGCACCGCCGAACGGCAAGCGGAACCAAACACGGCTCCAAGAGTCGGCTCTTGCGTAATGAAAGCAATGACTGTTAAGCCCATAGCCCCAAAAACCGGCAAGAAGATATCCTTCCGGTGCCTCGTTCAAGAAAGAAACGACATCACTTCCTTTGAGATACTGTTTTTCCTTGGCTTCTTCCGTTCCCACGAGAAGGGATTCCTTTGCGGGATGATCGATTTTAAATAGCGGATCGACGAGGAGATCGTGAGGGAACTCGCGCTCAAACGATTCCGTATAGCGATTTTGAAATTTTTTAAAGACGCGTTTATGTTTATTAAAGAACATCACGAAAGAGTTTGTTGTTGGATGGCTTGGGCTATCTTAACAGGATCTGCGGCATGGATGCAGCTTTGGAATCAATTAATTTGTAAGTTCTGGCTGTTTTGCAGGGATTTCTGTTGTTTTGCAGGGATTTCTGTAAAGTGAACCTGACGCCTTTTGGGGATAATTTCTGAATATTCCAGGGAAATGAATGACCTATGACGACTAATCAAATTGCCGCCGCCCGTAGCCAATTTCCAGGTGCCGAGAAATATGTCTATATGGAAGGGCCCGCCCGTGGGCTGCTGCCCCGCCGTGTCGTCGAAACCGTCA
>CALINB010000095.1 GCA_938045325.1 uncultured Rhodospirillales bacterium
TTGAGGGCGTGCAAGGCCATATCGGCTGGATGATTAAAATCGATCAGGCCTCGGCCGTTGTGAGAATTGCGTAATCATATCTAAATAAGGAAAGACACTTGATTAAAATCTCAAATATCGATCACGTCGTGATCCGTGCCAAGGATATCCCGAAAATGATCGCGTTTTACCGGGACGTGTTGGGTTGTCCCGAGGAGCGCCGCAACGAAGACATGGGGTTGTATCAAATGCGTGCCGGTAGTGCTTTGATCGACCTTGTCGATGTCAACGGCAAGCTCGGCAAAATGGGCGGGGCGGCGCCCGGCGATGATGCTTGCAACATGGATCATTTCTGTGTGCGCGTGGAGCCGTTTGATGAAGACGTCATTCGCGCGCACTTGGCGAAGCATCAAATTGACGCACCTGAAAAAGTTATGCGTTACGGTGCGGAAGGCACTGGCCCGTCGATCTATATCCAAGACCCGGAAGGCAATACAGTCGAATTAAAAGGTCCTGCCGGCGAATAATATTTTACGTTATGGGTCTATGCGTTGAAGCCCTTGTGGATAATCGTGCATGCGTTCGCAGCCGGTTTCGGTAATCAGCATCATCTCGCCGGTTTGAATACCCGCCTTGTTATCCGTTGTGATCACGTTCGGCTGTACCACGAGGCACATGCCGGCTTCGAGAGTCATATCGGGTACAGGCAATATCGAGCGGCTTTTCGAGCCTAAGACCGGCGGCAGGTAGCCGCCACCGTAACCGTGCACCAAATCATCCCAAACGGAAAAGCCCGCGTCTTCAATCACGGATGCCGCCTCTATAATTTCTTCGGGCCGACAGCCGGGTTTCAGCACGTTACAGATTGCGTGATAGGCCGCCATGCCGACGTCGTGCAGGTCTTTATAAAGTGGCGTCGGGTCGCAGCCGACAGTGAACGTGCGTAAAACCTGTCCCGCGTATGACCAGAACTCGGCACTCATCTCGACGGCAATGACGTCACCTTTCGCGATCGGCCGCATAGAGCCATGTTGGCGCGGCACGCAATAGCCGTCGTCTTCCATGTTATTGATCAAGAAATAATGAGTACGGTTCTGCATGCCGAAAGGTTTGTAGGAGTTCTCGACCGCTGCTCCTAACTCATGTTCGTTCATGCCGAGCTTGAGGTTTGCAGGAATTGCTTCGACAGCGACGTCTGAGTAATAAGCGCCGATGCGCAGCCAATCGAGCTCTTCTTCAGATTTAATCCAGCGTTGGCGGCTGTAATCGGCGTTCATATCAATAAGGTCACTTGCAGCGTCTTCGAGTTTTTTGTGCTGATTGGTCGTGAGTTTACCGATGACACCGATATTCTTGCCTGTTTCGCCGAGTTTTTTCATCTCTTCGAGGGCTGTGTCGAGAGTATTGGGCCCGCCCCAGCGCACATCCGTGAGCCGTCCCATCCGCTTGGCGAGGGGAACATGATTATAATGATTAACATACAAAATCGGTTGTTCGTCGGGGCGCACGATGATCACCGCGTCGTGGGATGTCGGCCATCCGGTAAACCAATGCACGGCAGCCCCAACCCGTTCTGACGCGCAAACAACCGTGCACGTGACGCCGCGTTCGGCCATACAGGCATCAAACAGTTTGCGCCGGCGCATGAATTCATCGTCGCTGAAGGTGGGATATTCCTGTTCGATGATATCTTGGAGGTGTTTGGCTAGCGGCTTCATCGTTTCCCCTTGTCGTCGTTTAAAGTGTAGGGCTGCTAAACTCTCCACCGAGCTCGACTTGTGCCCAAGGGGTGAGTTGTGCATCCGTGCTGAAACTGAAATGACCGGCAGCGGCATGGTGATCGCGGTATAACCGCTGCATGACGATTGAATCGTAAATGCCGTTGGCGCCGAGCATCTCGAAAAGCGAGTCGACCGCTTCGCCCAGCAACTTCATGCCCATGGCGCAATTTCGTTTGTAGCGCAGCCGGGTGGGTATATCGAGGCTGCCGCCATCACGGTAGATGCCGTGCGCTTCGGCGCAATCGTTGCTGAGCCATAAGCGAACCGCATCGATTTTAGCGCCGGCCATGCCAATGCGAAGCTGCACGGTTTGAAAGTCGCGCATTTTCGATCCCGTGTAACTGGTGCTGCGTTGCTTTACCAGTTCCGTCGTGTGCTCGAGCATGGCCGTGGCGTTGCCGGTCATAACCCCGGCGATGCAATGCCCGCCAAGCGCCGAGACGGGAACTTTCAGCGTCGGGTTGGTGTGTATTTTTAATCCTGGAAAATCATGGCCGGGTTTGCCGACGTACATGCTGAGCGCGCGGTGTTCTGGCACGAAAACCTTTTCACACGTGACCGTGCGGCTGCCGGTGCCGCGTAAACCCAATGTTTGCCAATCATCGATCACCTCGCATTCTGACAACGGTACTTGGCACATCAGCCAATCGATTGGCTTGCCGTCATCATTTTTGACGATACAGGCGAGTTGTTCCCACTCGGAAATGTCCACGCCGGATGAAAAGCCCCAGCGGCCGGTCAGTTCGATGCCGCCGCCGACGATTTTGCCGTTGCCTTGCGGGTAGGCGATGCCTGACGCGATCATCGCGTCCGGATTATCACCCCATATCTCTTCCTGCGCTTGTTTCGGCCACAACGATACGCCGCGCTGGTGGGACGCCAAGTTGGCAACGACCCAGCTGGTCGAGGCATCTCCCCGGCCGAGCATTTCAGGTACATTAAAATACGAAACGAAATCGAGTTCCATGCCTCCCCAGGCTTTCGGCTGTAAAAATCGAAACATACCGGTTTCGTGCAGGGCGTCGACAACCGTGGGGACCAACATTGTTGCTTTTTCATTGGCCTCGGCATGTTCGCGCAAAAACGGAATTAACGACCGGGCACGTTCGATAGCTTCGTCGTAGCTGACATCAGAGAAATCGCGGTGCTCGGTTTTTGGCGCGCTCATTTGCATGATGACTGGACTTTAAGCAAGTGTCAGGCCGCAGACAAGGCTGCCGCTCCGGCAGCGGTCCCCGCAATGCGGCCAAAGACGGAACCCGACACCAAACCGGTGCCGGCCGGGTAATTGAAATAGAACAAACCGCCGAGCATCTCGCCCGCGGTAAACAACCCTGCAATTGGATTGAAATGAACATCGACGACTTGACCCGTGTCAGGAATGGTGCGCAAACCACCAAAGGTGAACGTGATGCCGCACGTGACGGCGTAAGCTTCATAGGGCGGCGTGTCGAGCACGATCGCCCAGTTCGATTTCACCGGATCGATGTCGACCGTGCAGCGGCCGTCCTTAATCGAGTGATCGAACGCTACGTCTTTTTTAATCGAGGCATTATATTCTTTTACCGTGCGCAGGAATCCCTCCTTGTTGACGCCTTCCATTTTGTCCGCGAGCTCCTCAAGCGTGTCGGCAACCATGCGCGTGACGTTTTTATCACCGTATTCCGGCCGAAGCAGGGCGGCGCCCTTTGCATCGAACACTTGATAGGCGAATTGGTCCGGCTGCTTGAGAACCTCGGCGCCGTATTTCGCGTAGGTATAGTTGTAAAAATCTTGCCCCTCGTCGACGAAACGCTTGCCGTCGGCGTTGACCATAATGGAAAGTGGAAAGCTGTGCCGGTAAGAGCTCTCCCGGATTGTGATATCGCCGTATTCGGGCGCGTACCGTTCCCATGACACCGCATGCCGTCCCGACCAGTTGCCGTAGGGGCAGGCGCCGATGTCGAGCGCCATTTTCAAACCGTCGCCCATGTTAAAGCGCGAGCCGCGTACCTTGGCGACATCCCAACCTGGACCTAAGTAGCGGGTGCGCCATTCCGCGTTGGCTTCAAACCCGCCGCAGGCGAGCACGGTTTGTTTCGCGTGAAATTCGAGAATGCCGTCGGGCGTGTCGGCGGTGACGCCAATGACCCTTTTGCCGTCGCGCAACAGTGACGTCGCGCGGGTTTGGTAAAAAATTTCGACGCCTTTCTCGAGCGCTTTGCTGGTGAGGTCTTCAACGAGACCGGGGCCGCCGCCGACGATCCACATCGGCATGCGCCCGAAGAAATGGCGCTTGCCGTCGGTAACGGCGGATTGATGCCGGTAGTTCGGCACGAAGTGTGCACCTTGTTCGCGCAGCCACACCATGGTGTCGAGGCTGCGCGTGATGAGAATTTCGCTCAGGTCCGAATCGGTGCGGAAGTTTGTGACCCGGTAAAGGTCATCATAAAATTGTTCAGCCGTGTTGCTCTCCCAATCGGTGTCTTTGATTTCTTCTTCCGATAAGTCGCACAGCTTTTTGAGATCATCGAGGCCGTCGTAGGTAAACCGCATGACGCCGCCGGCAAACCGGCTGTTGCCGCCGTGTTCGTCCTCGGGGGCGGCTTCCAGTATGGCGACCGTGGCCCCCTGATTAACGGCGGCATGTGCCGCGCAAAGCGCTGCGTTGCCTTTGCCGACGACGAGAACGTCCCACTGTGTATTTTCCGGTTGTTTCGATTGACTCATCTCTGTCCTCCCGGCACCACTATGATCCGGATTTGTCTGTTTGAAAAGCCCGTAGGAATTAGGTTGTCCGGTATTTTATAAATTTCACTGCCGGTACACGTTTCAGGTAAGATGAAAAAGCCATGGGGAAGGAAATTGCTCAGTCACAATTCGGTCAAGGCGACTTTGACCGTTTTTACGAGAGCCTTCGTGACGAAACAGGACTGTTTTCCGATTTAGTCGCCGGAAAACAGCTTTCGGAAGAAGGCTTCGTCATTGGTTTCGAGATCGAAGCATGGCTGCTCGATCACGGGTTTTTTCCAAGCCGTGCAACGAGCAATTTCTGAAAAAGCTTTCAAATCCGCTCGTTGTCCCGAAACTGTCTCGTTTCAATGTCGAGCTAAATTGCGAGCCGTTAGCATTAACCGGCAGCGTTCTGCAAAAGGCGAACGTAACGCTCACGGAGCTTTGGGAGCATTGCAACGGTGTCGCGCATGGCCTCGATGCAAACATGGTGATGATCGGCACGCTTCCTTTGTTGCGCGATGAGGACTTGACGATTGAAAACATGTCGTCGTCCAAACGTTTCGAGGCTTTAAACAGCGAGATATTACGCCAGCGGGACGGCCGTCCTCTTGTGATTAACATTGAAGGTGAGGAATCACTATTCAGCAAGCATGATGACGTGATGATGGAAGCGGCAGCGACATCGTTTCAGGTGCACCTTAAGACACCAGCAAGCGTCGCTCATCGTTATTACAACGCCTCCATTATTGCCGCCGGGCCGCTCCTCAGTGCGTGTGTAAATGCGCCGTATTTATTTGGTCATTCGTTATGGAGCGAAACGCGCATCCCGATTTTCGAGCAATCAATCGCTTTATCGGACTATGAGGGGGGCTGCGGCCGGGTTTCGTTTGGCTCGGGCTATGCAAACGAAACGCTTTTCGAAGTGTTGGAAGAGAATTTGACGTCCTATCCCATCTTGCTGCCGTTTCATTTTGA
>CALINB010000096.1 GCA_938045325.1 uncultured Rhodospirillales bacterium
ATCAGGGTCAAAGCCAAACCACTTCCAAGTTTGCGCCATGACCGCCGGTAGCGGTGCCTCGAAGTGCTTTTTCTCGCCGGATGGTAACGCCAAAGAGATCCCCTGAGCATGCAAATGAAGTTTTCGCGTATTGGGAACGCCATTGAGAAAGGCCCTTGAACCGCCATATTTTCCATCGCCGAGAATAGGCGTACCCATTGATGCGCAATGGGCCCGAATTTGATGAGTTCTTCCCGTTTTTGGCTCAAGCTCAAGCCACGCCGCCTTATGACCGGTGGTATCAATAATACGATAGTCCGTTGCCGCCGGCTTTCCAGCCTCGACATCGACACGCATCTTTTCGCCGCCGCGACCCGGGCTTTTCAATAACGCCGAATTGATCGTTCCAGATTGTTGCGGGGGAACACCGACAACAAGAGCCCAATATAACTTTCGCACCAACCGGGCGCTGAATAATCCCGTTAAATAAGTAGATACCTTTCGCGTCCGGGCCAACAACAAGACACCGGATGTATCTTTATCGAGCCGATGAACCAGCCGGGGCCTTTCGGTTCCATCAAATTTTAAATAATCCAACATAGCATCAAGATGGTGTTTGGTTTTACTGCCCCCTTGTACGGCTAATCCAGCCGGCTTATTCAAAACAATCACATCGTCATCCTGATATAAAATCGTCTCGGTCAGGGCTGAAATTTCAGCTTCACTGAAATTGTCCGTTAAAACCGGCTTCCTGGTCTCTTCTTGGGGGTTTTCCGCCCCCGGCGGAATACGGACGCGTTGCCCCGCTTCAAGACGGGCATTGGCCTTAACACGTTTACCGTCAAGCCGCACTTGGCCCGTTCGCAGCCACTTTTGCAGCATCGAATTTTTAACCGATGGAAAATGCCGTTTGAACCACCGGTCTAAGCGAATATCAGCGTCATTTTCTTCGACGGTAATGTTTTGAACATGCGTCATGTTAAAATCAGGCGAAGTAATTTCATACCCAATACGAAAGCCGTAATCGCCAAGATTACGGACGCGGCGATATAAATAGCCGCTGATGCCGTCTGACCGCGTTCAAAGAGATAAACGACATCAAGTGAAAACGTTGAAAACGTCGTAAATGAACCTAAAACGCCAACCACCAAAAAAGCCCTGGTTTCTTGACTGACCGACCAGGACAAAGCCATGATTTCCGTTAAGGCACCGAGAACAAAGGACCCGAGTACATTCACCACAAGCGTGCCGTAGGGAAACGATAAGCCCAACCAGTGACCGACTTGGCCAACCACGTAATAACGTCCTACCGCTCCGAGGGCCCCGCCTAAAGCTACCGAGAGTAATAATTTCATGTGCAATCCATTCGGTTTATGAGACGTCGATCACTATTCTTTCTGCGTTCGTAACTTGTCCCAATATGCTAGCCGCTTTGTAATTTCTTTTTCGAATCCCCGCTCTCCCGGTTCGTAAAATCGGCGACGGTCCATATCATCGGGAAAATAATTCTGCCCGGAGAAACCTTCTTGCGTGTTGTGATCGTAATTGTAATCCTTTCCATATCCAAGATCCCGCATCATTTGAGTCGGCGCATTCAGGATATGCTTAGGCGGCATTAAGGAACCCGTCTCACGCGCAGCCTGTGTGGCCAATTTTTCAGCTTGATAAGCCTTGTTCGATTTTGGTGCCGTCGCCAAATAGATCACACACTGAACCAAGGCCAACTCGCCTTCGGGCGATCCCAAGCGTTCGTAAGCCTGCCATGCACTTAAGGTATGCTGTAACGCATCCGGATCGGCGAGGCCAATATCTTCACTAGCAAACCGCAGCAACCGCCGCGCGATATAATGAGGGTCTTCACCACCGACAATCATGCGGGCAAACCAATAAAGTGCCGCATCGGCATCAGAACCGCGCAAAGATTTATGCAACGCACTGATAAGATTGTAATGGCTTTCCTGGCCTTTATCGTAAAGCGGCATACGGTGCTGTACGATTTCGGTTAAGGCTTGAGTATCGAGCAACGGCTCAGCCGGGCAGTCGAACAAAATTTCGGCTAAATTGAGGAGATACCGACCGTCGCCGTCCGCCATGGCCCGTACGGCGGCACGAGCATCGTTATCCAGCGGCAATTTCGAACCCGTTTCCACCTCGGCACGCTGCATCAACTCTTCTAGAGCGGTATCACCCAATCGGTTCAGCACAAGCACTTGGCAACGCGACAGCAGAGGCGGATTGAGTTCGAATGAGGGGTTTTCCGTCGTTGCGCCGACAAGAATAACCGTGCCGTCCTCAACATAGGGCAGAAAGCTATCCTGCTGCGCCCGGTTAAACCGGTGAATCTCATCGATAAAAAGCAGAGTCCCCTCACCCATTTCCCGCCGCTGACGCGCTGCCTCAAAGACTTTGCGCAAATCGGCGACACCGGAGAACACGGCCGATAAGGGCTCGAAGATGAGTTTTGTCGCCGTCGCCAATAACCGTGCCGTCGTCGTTTTTCCCGTTCCGGGTGGCCCCCAAAGGATGATAGATGTCAATTTTTCCGATGCAACCATGCGCCCGATCGGTCCGTCAGGTTTTAGCAAATGATCTTGTCCGACGACATCGTCAAGCGATTGGGGCCGCAAACGATCGGCAAGAGGACGAGGGGCTTGTGATTCGAAAAGCGTGCTCAACGGCCTATGACCAAGTTCATGGCTTTGTTGTTTCGCAACAAATCAATCCGCCATTCGCGTACCGGGATCGACATAACACGTTTCAATTCCTCGACACGCCCGATTTTTCGATTGTTCACACCGAGAATCATATCGCCGGGCTGAAAGAATTGGCTGGCGGAACTTCGCCGGCGCATTCGCATGATCATAACGCCTGGCTTAAACCCAACTAAATCAAGCTCATCGGCAAGTGCCGGTGACATATTCGCAATAACAGCACCGGATAGCGGGTGATTGCCTTTCAACTCTGTCACATTACGCTTGGGAATTTCCGGCGGCGGCAGCACATTAAATCGAAATGATATTTTCTTTTTCTTGCGCCGGATTTTCACGATCGATTGTTTGCCTAATTCAAGTGTTGCTACCCGGTAATCCAGTGCCTGGGGGTCATTAACGGGACGGCCGTTGATTTCAATAATTACGTCACCTTCCTTGATACCGGCTTGCGCCGCCGGACTGTTTTCGTAAACCTTACTAACGATGATTCCTTGCGGCCGGTCCAAGCCCAGTGACGCTGCAATATCCGATGTCATGGCTTGACCCCAAGCCCCAAACCAAGGGCGCACGAGACGACCGCCTTTTCGAAGCCCGCTGACCACAGCGCGCACCATATTGGCAGGGATGGCAAACCCAATTCCGTGTGAACCGCCGCTTTGCGAGAATATCGCCGTGTTGATCCCAATCAGCCGCCCGTCTAGGGCTACCAGGGCACCGCCAGAATTACCGGGATTAATCGCCGCATCGGTTTGAATGAAATACGTCGGCCCCGAATCGCCTAACTTTGTGCGCGCTACGGCAGAAACGATGCCATTGGTGACCGTCTGACCGACCCCAAAAGGGTTACCGATTGCAAGGACAAGATCACCAACTTCAAGAGAATCGGAATCGCCCAAAATTAAAACAGGCAGCTTATCGTTGCCGGCTTTAATCTTAAGAACGGCGAGATCAGTTCTCTCATCAGAGCCAATCAAAGTCGCCGCAAATTCACGGCGGTCCGTGAGCACAACAGTGATTTGATCCGCCCCGGCAATCACGTGATGATTTGTCACGATGAGACCGCTGGCATCAATGATGACACCTGAACCTAGGGAGTTTTGCACTCGTTGCTCAGGCTCTTCGTAACCAAAGCCAAACCGGTCGCCGAAAAAGCGCTGGAAGAATGGATCGTCAAACAATCTTGCAACACGCCTGTTTTTAACGACTTTTTGGCTGTAAATATTCACGACAGCCGGTGCGGCTTTTTTCACCAAGGGCGCAAATGACATTTTAATTTGCGCCATGGAACCCGGTAACTGGCGCTCAGCAGCTTGAGCGTTTTGCCTTAAATCCAAAACACTCATCGCCAAAATAAAACTGAGGCATAAGAAAATATTGTGCTGCATTCAAAAATATCCACTCAAAATACTATTGATCGGCACCCTAAGTTTACCATGACAGATAACAAAAGGGCAGCACACCGGCTGCCCTTTTAAATCTCGTTATAAAGATGTTTTCGTTATTCCGGCGCTTCAACAACTTGTTCGGCTTCGGCCTCTGCGCGGGCTTTGTCTTCCGCGCCCTTCACATCAGGATCGCGGTCAACAAGTTCGATGATCGCAAGCGGTGCATTATCACCATAACGGTGACCGGCACGCAAAACTCTCGTATAACCGCCGGCCCGGTCTTTATAACGCTCGGCCAGGGTATCAAAGAGCTTCCGCAGAACTTCATCGTCTCGCACGACAGCTGCCGCCTGGCGGCGGGCGTGTAACGTACCTTGTTTACCTAAAGTGATGATTTTATCCGCAAAGCGGCGTAATTCTTTAGCTTTCGGTAAGGTCGTCTTGATCTGTTCATGCTTCAACAGCGACGTCGTCATGTTGGCAAACATCGACTTACGGTGCGTGCTGGTTTTATTTAGTTTTCGGCCACCCATTCGATGACGCATGATAGTCCTCCAATTACCCTCAAGAGCGAACGACGGCTCTTAGAAAGGCTCCTCAAGTTTTTTGGCCAATTCTTCAATATTTTCCGGCGGCCATGTCGGAATTTCCATGCCGAGGTGCAGCCCCATGTGCGACAGCACTTCTTTGATTTCATTCAACGATTTACGGCCAAAGTTCGGCGTGCGCAGCATATCGCCTTCCGACTTT
>CALINB010000097.1 GCA_938045325.1 uncultured Rhodospirillales bacterium
ACGGCGTCATTTGGGGCGCGGGCCTCGATGTGTTCGCCGACGAGCCGAACGTACCGAAAGAATTACGCGAGTTGGATAATGTTGTCTGTGTACCGCACGTCGGCACCTCGACGCTTGATATCCGGCGAATCCGAAAAGAAAAATGCGTGGAAAACCTAAAACTGTTTTTCGCCGGCAAGGACGTGTTGTCACCCGTCGTTTAAATTACCGAAAATTATCCTGCCGACGTTAGAGCCGGGCTGTCTTTCGCCGCCAGCAGCGAAGCCAGCTCACTGACATCTGCAAGATTTTCGAGATTCTCAATGTGACGGTGCATGCCCTCCAGCGCAGCCTCATCGATAACGGAACCGGCGAGATCGCGAAACTTCGCCACGACATCCGAAAAGGGCAGCGGGTTTTGAATACTGCCGCGCGGATCGTCGATTTCAAGCGCGTGCTTGTTACCATCTTTAAGCGTCACTTCGAGCCGGGCACGGCGGTGAATGGGGAACACCTTCGTCATTTCCGGATCTTCGATGGTATTCAATTTGAGTGCAAGCGCATGCACGTTTTTATCCGTGACCCGGTTCTCCTCAAACTGACGAAGGGTCAGCTCCCCATCGATAAAGGCCACCGCGAGGCTATAAGGCATACTGAGAATCGCATTGAGCTTGGAGGATGGCGGATCGGTATTGATCAGCCAGTCCTGATTGGCGGAATACGCGGGCACATAAAGATCCATCGTTTCGATCGCGTCCGCCGTCACGCCTTTATTATGCACCATGTCGAGCACAAGATCAGCGGGGGCGTGAATTTGCCGGCAGCACGGATAGGGACGGATATCGGAACTGGTCAGACCGAATTCGGTTCCAAGGTTTTTCGTCAGCGCGTCCAGATCGCCGCCATCGGATAACACATTGAGAAATCCGTATTGACCCTCAATGACATCCGCCGTTCCGACAAAACACGCTTCGGCCATGAGCGCCGAGAGCAACCCGGCACGTGAGGCAATTCCAGGATGGATGTGCTTGGTTGGCCCGCCATCACAGCGATATTGCGTGATAGCGCTCGCATGCGATGCCGCTGTGCCAAATGCGCCTTCGGTTTGCTTCGCATCGAGGCCGAGAATTTTCGCACCCACGGCTGTTGCCCCGAAGACGCCGCAGGTGCCGGTCGGATGATAGCCGCGGCCGCGATGCGCCAGACCAGCGGCGGACGACACCCGAGCGGTTAATTCATAACCCGCGATCACCGCTAAAATCAGCGTCTTGCCGTCGATACGGCGCGCTTCGCCCAAACTGACCGCGCCAGGAATAATCCCCGCCCCCGTGTGGGCATATTGCCCGGTGTCGTCGAATTCGATGGAATGCGCACAGGTCCCGCCCAGAAACGCCGCCTCAAGAGCGTTGGTGCGAAAGTTTTGGCCGATCGCCGTGCATTGCGGCTCACCGCCGAGTTGTTCAACCACCGCGGCAGTTTGACGAACATGATCCGTCAGGGAACCGCCAAGCGCAACGCCCAGCGTATCGAGAATATGTGCCTTTGCCTTACCCACCAGCTCGGCGGGAATGTCGTCCCAGGATAATTCGGCGATATACGCTGCAAGGTCGGCGGTTTGCCCCATTATCGATCTCCTCATTAAACCTCTCGGTTAATTGGCAAAGATGGTAAAACATCCCAAGGCCCGTTGCAAAGAACGGAGAAAGATATGAGCGTTTCCGGGGTTAAAGCAGTTTTATTCGATGTATTCGGCACGGTCGTCGATTGGCACGGCACAATGCACCGTGAAATCGATATCTTCCGCGGGCAAAAAAATGCAACGTTCGACACGGGCACATTCGTTACCGCGTGGCGGACAGCTTATCGACAGGGCCTTGCCGATATCCGTGCCGGCAAGGCACCGAAAATCTCGAACCGACTGGTTTATCGTGCCGGTCTCGAAAAACTGCTGGCCGAGCATAAAGTCAAAAACGTATCTGAAGCCGAATTGGAGCACTTAAGCCGGATTGATCAACGGTTCCAACCGTGGTCGGATTCAATCGCGGGGATAACACGCCTCAAGAAAAAATTCATCACCGGCACGCTCTCAAACGGAACCCTGGTTGCGCTCACGAACATGGCAAAAAACGCCGGCTTGCCGTGGGACGTCATTATTTCGGCCGATCTTTTAGGCGCGCATAAACCGGCGCCGGAAGCCTACTTAAAAACCGCCACACTTTTGGATTTAAACCCGGAAGAGATCCTGCTCGGCGCGGCGCACAATTACGACCTCAAAGCCGCCCAATCGAACGGTTATAAAACCGGTTTTATCTGCCGGCCGCTCGAACACGGGCCAAACGGAAAAAACGAAACCGAAGCCGAAGGCGGTTGGGACATCATATCCGACAGCATCGAAGAGCTTGCCGAAAAACTCGGTGCCTGATGTTGGGGTTTTAATAAGACCTTGGCAGGCCGAGCACATGTTCGGCGATATAAGAGAGAACCATGTTGGTCGATACAGGCGCGGTACGATAAAGACGCGATTCACGAAACTTCCGTTCAACATCGTATTCGGCGGCAAACCCAAAACCGCCATGAGTTTGAAAACAAACATCCGCGGCCTTCCAAGCCGCTTGTGCCGCCAGTTCTTTTGCCATGTTCGCCTCGGCCCCGCACGGCTCGCCCGCATCGAACAATGATGCCGCCTTCTCCACCATCAAACTGGCCGCTTCACTCGCCATGTAGCATTCGGCAATGGGAAATTGAATACCTTGGTTCTGCCCGATGGGACGATCGAATACGACCCGCTCATTGGCATAATTCACGGCTTTCTCGATAAACCACCGTGAATCGCCGATGGCTTCATGGGCGATCAGAATTCGTTCTGCGTTCATGCC
>CALINB010000098.1 GCA_938045325.1 uncultured Rhodospirillales bacterium
TTTGAATTCGAAAGAACGGCATCACGATTGGTTGAAATGCAGTCAGAAGAATATATTTCATCACCGCACTTAATCACGCCGTAACGTTTTATTTACCAGTTTTTTAGACGAATTTCGTGTTGCACAGACGAAACACATCGCGCGTCAAATTTGCGAAAATGTTAGTAATACTTGCTAAATAAACAAAATTTCGTTAGTAACGCTTAATGATTCGCAAAAGCGAAGAATTGTTTTTTGGATTTTTTCAAGACTTTTAAGTAAAGCAAATGGCACGAAATAAAATAGCGCTTATTGGCGCAGGCAACATCGGAGGAACGCTCGCCCATCTTGTTGGGTTAAAAGAGCTCGGTGATGTTGTCTTGTTTGATATCCTCAAAGGCATTCCCCAAGGCAAGTCTCTCGATATTGCGGAGTCGTCTCCGATTGAAGGTTTCGATGCCCGTGTTGTCGGCGCTAACAGTTATGCCGGGATCAAGGGTGCTGATGTTGTCATCGTCACCGCCGGTGTGGCCCGCAAGCCTGGCATGAGCCGGGACGACCTGATCGGTATTAATACAAGTGTGATGGAGTCGGTCGGCGCGGGCATTAAAAAGAATTGCCCGGACGCATTCGTCATTTGTATCACCAACCCCTTGGATGCGATGGTCGGCGTGTTGCGCGAGGCTTCAGGCCTGCCGCACCGTAAAGTCGTTGGTATGGCGGGGGTCTTGGATTCGGCCCGGTTCAGCTATTTTCTGGCAGAAGAATTTAAAGTATCCGTTGAAGACGTCACAACGTTCGTGCTGGGCGGCCATGGCGATACGATGGTGCCGTTGCCCCGGTATTCCACGGTCGGCGGTATTCCGCTGCCGGACCTTATTAAAATGAAGTGGACCACGAAAAAACGCCTCGACGCGATCGTTCAGCGGACGCGCGATGGCGGTGCGGAAATTGTTGGTTTGCTCAAGACGGGTTCAGCTTTTTATGCACCGGCCAGTGCTGCGATCCAAATGGCCGAAGCTTATTTAAGAGACAAACGCCGTTTGCTGCCTTGCGCGGCTTATCTTAGTGGTGAATACGGCGTTAAAGGACTCTACGTTGGCGTGCCTTGTATTATTGGCGCCAAAGGCGTTGAGAAGGTTGTTGAAATCAATCTAAACCGGGAGGAGAGGGCCCAGTTCATGAAATCGGTTAACGCCGTTCGTGATCTTGTGGCTATCGCCAAAAAATTACGCCGCAAATCAGCCAAATCGAAGGCTGCGGTGGTAACGAGAGCTTCTGTGAAACGGAAGTCTAAACCCTGTAAACCCATTAATCCTGCCAAGTCCGCACCGTGATCAATGCTGCGGCCAGATAGGGGGACTTATCTATGGCGAAGAAAGCAAGACGTAGAAAAGTAAAGAAGACGGCTAAGCGCAAAGCGCCGAAGCGTAAGGCGACGAAGCGTAAAGCGACGAAGCGTAAAGCTACGAAGCGTAAAGCACCAAAACGCAAAGCTAAGCGTAAAGCGCCGAAGCGTAAAGCCAAGCGTAAGGCTCCGAAGCGTCGCAAAAGATAGCTTCTGAGTAACAAAAGTTTTGTGAGGGGTTCCGGCAGGTTATTCTGTATTCAGAGAGCATGCCGACCCCCACACTTTTTTTCCAGGGCGGGAAACTACGATGAACATTCATGAATACCAGGCTAAACAGCTCCTGGCGGAATGTGGAGTTGCCGTGCCTCGAGGTAAGGCCGCTTTTACGCCGGCAGAAGCAGTGGCGGCGGCCAAAGAGCTTGGCGGTTCTGTTTGGGTCGTTAAAGCGCAAATTCATGCAGGTGGCCGCGGCAAAGCCGGCGGCGTCAAGGTCGTTAAGTCGCTTGAAGAGGTTGAAGCGGCAGCGACTGAAATCATCGGTAAAACTCTTGTAACCCCGCAGACCGGCCCGCAGGGCAAGGTCGTTAAAAGAATTTATGTTGAAGAAGGCTGCGATATCGCGCGCGAACTCTATATGAGTATGCTTGTCGACCGGGCCAACGCGTGTATCACGATTATGGCATCGACCGAAGGCGGCATGGAAATCGAGGAAGTCGCAGCAAAAACACCTGAAAAAATTGTCCGTGTCTCCATTGATCCGGCGATCGGATTGCAACCGTTTCATGCCCGCCAGCTCGCATTCGGCTTGAAGCTCGAGGGCAAACAAATCGGTTCGGCCGTGAAATTCATCTTTGGTATGTATAAAGCCTTTACCGAACTTGATGCCTCTCTCGTTGAAATCAACCCCCTTGTGGTTACCGGCGGCGGCGACGTTATTGCCTTGGACGCCAAAATGAATTTCGACGATAACGCGTTGTTCCGGCACAAAAATGTCAAAGAATTGCGTGATGAGGATGAGGAAGATCCGGCGGAATTGGAAGCCGGTAAACACGAACTGAATTATATCAAGCTCGACGGCAGTATCGGCTGCATGGTTAACGGCGCCGGCCTCGCCATGGCAACTATGGACATTATCCAACTATGCGGCAGTTCACCGGCAAACTTTTTGGATGTCGGCGGCAGTGCGACGGCCGAACGCGTGACGACCGCTTTTAAAATCATCCTGTCGGATTCGAACGTCAAAGGGATATTGGTCAATATCTTCGGCGGCATTATGCGTTGTGATGTGATCGCCGAAGGCGTTGTGGCCGCGGCTAAGGAAGTCAAACTTGAAGTGCCGCTGGTCGTTCGTCTCGAAGGGACCAATGTCGAAAAAGGCAAAGAGATCCTTAGCAAATCGGGGCTGGATATCGTTTCGGCCGATGATTTAGGCGATGCCGCTGAGAAGGTGGTTAAGGCCGTGAAGGAGGCCGCCTAATGTCTGTACTGGTCGATAAAAACACCAAGGTGATTTGCCAGGGCTTTACCGGCTCGCAAGGCACGTTTCATTCCGAGCAAGCGATTGAATACGGCACGAAAATGGTCGGCGGGGTCACGCCGGGCAAAGGCGGCAGTCAACATCTTAATTTGCCGGTGTTCGACACCGTAGCCGAGGCGGTCGAAAAGACCGGCGCCGATGCCTCCGTGATTTATGTGCCGCCGCCCTTTGCGGCCGATGCTATTCTCGAAGCGCTCGATGCCGAAGTGCCTTTAATTGTGTGTATCACCGAAGGAATTCCGGTGCAGGATATGGTTCGGGTGAAACGCGTCCTGACGGATTCCAGCTCCCGGCTTATCGGGCCGAATTGCCCTGGGATTATCACGCCGGGTGAATGCAAAATCGGCATCATGCCGGGTCATATTCATCAGCGCGGCAAAGTCGGTATCGTCTCGCGCTCCGGCACGCTCACCTATGAGGCGGTCGGCCAGACCACGGCGGCCGGGTTGGGTCAAACCACGTGTATCGGGATCGGTGGCGATCCCGTCAACGGCACGAATTTCATTGATTGTTTGGAGCGTTTCGTGGCCGATGACGAGACCGAGGCCATTATTATGATTGGTGAAATAGGCGGCACAGCCGAGGAAGAGGCCGCCCAATTTATTAAGGATTCGAAGACGAAAAAGCCGGTTGTCGGCTTTATTGCGGGGGTTACGGCCCCACCGGGCCGGCGTATGGGTCATGCCGGCGCGATTATCTCTGGCGGCAAGGGCACCGCTGCCGATAAGATCGAAGCCTTGAATGCGGCCGGTATCCATGTTGCGGATTCCCCGGCCACGCTTGGCAGCACGATGCAAAAGGTCTTTAAAGGGTAAAGATAGGGCTTTAAGAATAATCCTGGGAGTGGATGAGGGAGAGAAATACCCTTATCCAATATTATTATGGCATCGACCCTCGATTCGATATTAACCGGCGCGAACGCGACGTATATCGCTGAAATCTATTCACGCTATCTTGCGCAACCGGCTTCCGTCGACCCAAGCTGGGCGGCCTTGTTTGCCGAAATCGGCGATGACGTGAAAGAAGTCCTCGATGAGTTGCGTGGTGCGAGCTGGTCACCATCGGATAAAAAAGTCATCGGCGGCAACGGCGACAATGTCGAAATGTTTCCGCACGTGTCGGCGTCGGGGAATGGCCAGGCCGCGAGTCAGCAGGCTGCTGCCCCGGCGCAAAGCGGCGACACGCGCCGGGCGACTTTGGACACCATCAATGCCTTGATGATGATTCGGGTTTACCGGGTCCGGGGCCATTTGATTGCAAAATTCGATCCGCTGGGTTTGGAAGGGCGTGACTATCATCCCGAGCTCGATCCGTTGACATACGGGTTCGGCGAAGAGGATATGGACCGGCCGATTTTCATCAACAACGTTCTCGGCATGGCAACGGCGACGATTCGTGAAATTCTACAAGTCCTTCGCGAAACGTACTGCGGCTCCATCGGTGTCGAGTACATGCACATTTCCGATCAGCAGGAGCGAGCGTGGATTCAGCAGCGTATGGAAAGTATCCGCAACCAAACCCATTTTACGCAAAAGGGTAAGGAAGCGATTTACGACCGTTTGGTCGAGGCCGAGGGGTTCGAAGCGTTTTTGAATACGAAATATCCGGGCACCAAACGGTTCGGTCTGGACGGTGGTGAATCGTTGATTCCCGGCATCGAGCAGGTCCTGAAACGGGGCAGCCAGCTCGGTGTTAAGGAAATTATTTTGGGCATGCCGCACCGCGGCCGGCTGAACGTCCTGACCAGTATCATGTCGAAATCGTATGTCGCCATGTTCTCCGAGTTCCAAGGGGTTAGCGCGATGCCGGAAGATGTGCTCGGCTCAGGCGACGTGAAATACCATCTGGGGACGTCGGCGGACCGGAACTTTGACGGCAATTCGGTGCATCTTTCTTTGATGGCGAATCCGTCGCATTTGGAAGTCGTCAATCCGGTTGTGATCGGAAAAGTCCGCGCGAAACAATTTGAGCGCGGTGATGAAGAACGCCATCAGGTGATGGGACTTTTGATGCACGGCGATGCGGCTTTCCCGGGACAAGGGATTGTGCCGGAAAGTCTGCTGACGTCGCAGCTCAAAGGATACCGCACCGGCGGAACGGTTCATTTTATCGTCAACAATCAAATCGGGTTTACCGCCGCGCCGTCGCGTTCCCGTTCTTCACCGTATTGTTCGGACATCGCGAAAAGTATTGTCGCGCCTATTTTCCATGTGAACGGTGACGACCCTGAAGCAGTTGTGCACGTCGCGCGCATGGCGACGGAATATCGCCAAGAATTCAAAAAAGACGTCGTGATCGATTTGTACTGCTATCGCCGCCATGGCCACAACGAAGGCGATGAGCCGATGTTTACCCAGCCGATCATGTACAAGGCGATCGCGAAGCACCCGAACACGCGTCAGGTCTATGGTGATCAGTTAATACGCGAAGGCGTGTTGACGGAAGCCGAAGCGCAGCAACGGGTGGATGATTTCAGGGCTAAACTTGAAAAGGATTTTGAAGCGTCGGCTTCATATAAGCCGAACAAAGCCGATTGGCTTGAAGGTAAATGGCAGGGGATTGTCCAGCTAACCGATGAGGAGGAGCTGGCCGAATACCCAACGGCGGCCTCATTGGAATTATTGAAGGAAGTCGGAACCGCCATTTCCGAGCCGCCGGCGCACATCAATGTCAATAGCAAGATCCTTCGCTTACTGAAAAACCGGCGCAAGATGATCGACACCGGTGAAGGCATCGATTGGGGTATGGGCGAGGCGTTGGCGTTCGGCACATTGCTCCGCGAAGGAACCCCCGTGCGCCTGTCCGGTGAAGATTCCACCCGCGGCACATTCTCACATCGCCATGCCGCGATCGTTGATCAAGATAACGAAGAGCATTTTTATCCGTTAAGCGAAATGCATCCCGATCAAGCAACCTTCGAGGTGATGGATAGCCCTCTCTCGGAGGCCGGCGTGCTTGGGTTTGAGTATGGTTATGCATTAACCGAACCGAAGTCGTTGGTGATTTGGGAAGCCCAGTTCGGCGATTTTGCGAACATGGCGCAATGCATTATCGATCAGTTTATTGCGTCCGGAGAGTCTAAATGGCTGCGCCTGTGCGGCTTGGTGATGTTGTTACCGCACGGTTTTGAGGGCCAAGGCCCCGAGCATTCCTCGGCGCGCGTTGAGCGGTATCTGCAACTCTGTGCCGAAGACAATATGCAAGTCGTGAATTGCACCACGCCGGCAAATTTTTTCCATGCCTTGCGCCGGCAAATTCATCGTAACTTCCGCAAACCCTTGATCGTATTTACGCCGAAATCGCTGCTTCGTCATAAATTGGTTGTTTCGAAAATTGGTGAGTTCGGACCGGGCACGCAATTTTCCCGGATTTTTCCGGAAATTGATCGATTGGATTTGGACAAGAAGGTTCGCCGTATCCTATTTTGCTCAGGCAAGGTTTATTACGATCTGCTGCAGGCACGCCGGGATCAGAAAATCAAAGACGTTGCGATCGTTCGCGTTGAACAACTCTATCCATGGCCGCGGACATCCATCTTCCAGCAAATCAGCCGGTATCCGAATGCCGAGGTGGTCTGGTGTCAGGAAGAGCCGGCCAACAATGGTGGCTGGATGTTTGTCTTGCCGCGGTTTGAGTGGATTTTGGAGGAACTCGAGCGCAAACAGTTAAAACCGATTTATGTAGGCCGGACGGCATCGGCGTCACCGGCAACCGGTTCCGGTAAAGAACATCAACAAGAGCAAGCCTTGCTGGTCGAGCAAGCCTTGAATGGAAAAATCGAAGATCTTCCGCAACCGTTCCGGCGTATTAAAAAATAGACCAACGCCGCGACCAAGAGCTGGATTAAAGAGGAAGCTATGGCGACAGAAATTAAAGTTCCGACATTAGGCGAATCCGTAACCGAAGCGACGGTTGCAAAATGGTTTAAGTCTGTTGGCGAAGCCGTCAATCAAGACGAGCCGTTGGTTGAACTGGAAACGGATAAGGTGACGTTGGAAGTGAACGCACCGGCGGCCGGCGTGTTGGCGGAAATTGCCGCTGATGTCGATACCGATGTTGAAGTCGGCGCCTTACTCGGCAAAATCGACGGCGATGCGAAGGCCGCCCCTGCTCCAAAGAAAGAAGAAAAGAAAGAAGAGGCCAAAAAAGAGGAACCGGCGCCCGCCCCTGAACCGGCGCCCGCCCCGGCTCCTGCACCCGCGCCCGCTGCCGCGGCACCGGCGGCCGCGCCGTTATTGCCGGCCGTGCGTAAGTTGGTGGAAGACAATAACCTTGATCCGTCGGCTATTCCCGCAAGTGGTAAAGACGGCCGCCTGCTCAAAGGCGATGTGCTGGCCTATCTCGAAAAAGGGGGTGCCGCTGCCCCGGCACCGGCCCCTGCCGCTGCACCTGCCGCTGCTCCTGTTGCTGCCACGGCCCCGGCCAAAGCGGAACAATACCCGCCGCGCGTCGACGGGCCGCGTGAAGAACGGGTGAAGATGACCCGGTTGCGCAAGATGGTCGCCGAGCGTTTGAAGTCGGCCCAGAATACGGCGGCGATGCTCACCACGTTTAACGAATGCGATATGACGGCGGTGATCGAAGCGCGTGCGCAATATAGCGATTCCTTCGAGAAAAAACATGGTGTGCGGCTCGGCTTCATGTCGTTTTTCGTCAAAGCCAGTATTGTGGCCCTTCGCGAATTACCTGCCGTGAACGCCGAAATTCACGGCGACGATATTATTTATAAAAACTATTACGACATCAGTATTGCGGTCGGATCCCCGCAAGGATTGGTGGTGCCCGTCTTACGCGACGCCGATCAAAAAACCTTCGCCGAGGTCGAGGCAACCATTGCCGATTTCGGTAAGCGGGCGCGGGACGGTAAAATCACCATCGAAGAACTGCAAGGCGGTTCTTTCACCATCACCAACGGTGGCATCTTCGGTTCACTGAACTCGACGCCGATTCTCAATGCGCCGCAATCGGGGATCCTGGGTATGCATTCCATTCAAAAGCGGCCGATGGTCATGCCGGACGGTTCCATCGAGGCACGCCCGATGATGAATTTGGCGTTGTCTTATGACCACCGTATCGTCGATGGCCGTGAAGCGGTCACCTTCTTGGTGCGTGTCAAGGAATGCATCGAGGATCCGAGCCGCATTATGTTCGACGTATAATTAAACTATTCATTTCGAGACCACTGAAAGTCTTGAGGGAGTGATACCATGGCAGAAGAGCCTTTTGACGTTGTCGTCATCGGCGCCGGTCCCGGCGGTTATGTGGCCGCCATTCGTGCCGCCCAATTGGGCTTAAAAACGGCATTGGTGGAAAAGCGCGAGACCCTCGGCGGCACGTGCCTCAATGTCGGCTGTATTCCCTCGAAAGCGTTGTTGCAATCGTCCCACTTGTTTGAAGAAGCCAATCATACCTTTGCCGATCACGGCATTAAGTCCGGTAAAATGACGGTCGATGTGGCGGCGATGATGAAGCGCAAAGACAGCGTCGTCGGCGATACCGTAAAGGGTATCGATTTTCTGATGAATAAAAACAAGATCACGGTCGTAACGGGCACCGGCACCATCACCGCGGCCGATGAAGTGAGTGTTGCCGCCGGCAAGGGTAAGAAAAAACAAGTTCTGAAAACCGAAAACATCATTATTGCTTCGGGTTCGGATGTCGCGCCCTTGCCCGGTGTCGACATTGATGAAAAGCAAATTGTCAGTTCCACCGGCGCATTAACGTTAAGCAAAGTGCCGAAAACAATGGTCGTGATCGGTGCCGGCGTCATCGGCCTCGAAATGGGCTCGGTATGGCGGCGCCTCGGCGCGAAAGTCACCGTGGTCGAGTTTCTCGATTGCGTGTTCCCGGGCATGGACGGTGAGATTTCAAAACAAGCGCAACGGATTTTCGGCAAGCAGGGAATCGAGTTCAAACTGTCAACAAAAGTAACCGGCGCGAAAAAAACCAAGGACGGCGTGACGCTCTCGATGGAATCCGTCGACGGTAAATCCAAGGAAACCATGCAAGCCGATGTGGTGCTCGTGGCCATCGGCCGCCGGCCCTATATTGAAGGACTCGGGCTCGATAAGGTCGGCGTCGAGGTAACGGATCGGGGTTTTGTTAAAGTCGACGGCGATTATCAAACCAACGTACCGGGCATTTTCGCCATCGGCGATACCATCGGTGGCGCGATGCTGGCGCATAAGGCCGAGGAAGAAGGCTATGTCTGTGCCGAGCTGATCGCCGGTCAGTCGGGCCACATTGATTACAATGCGATTCCCGGTGTTGTTTACACCTGGCCCGAAGTTGCCGGTGTCGGCAAAACTGAAGAACAACTCAAAGAAGACGGCGTAGAATATAAGGTCGGTAAATTTCCGTTTTCAGCCAACGCGCGCGCCCGGGCCAATAACGATACCGATGGGTTTGTGAAAATTTTGTCGGATAAAACAACCGACCGGATTTTAGGCGTTCATATCATCGGGCCCGAAGCCGGTGATCTTATCCAAGAAGCCGTGGTTGCGATGGAGTTTGGCGCTTCGGCTGAAGATCTCGCGCGCACCAGCCACGGTCATCCCGGTTTATCCGAAGCCGTTAAGGAAGCGGCTCTCGGCGCCTACGATAAAGCGCTTCACATCTAAGCGGTTTTCGTCTTCAGTAAGGCGACCTCATTGAATGCCGCAATCCTGTGGCGACTGATTCACGCGTGAACCATGCAGCACTTTTCGGGACTCACCAATATTATCCGCGCGCTCTCGCAGCGCGAATACGGCATTTACGCCGCCGGTAATCTGGCCTCGATGACTGGGCGCTGGGTGCAACGCATCGCTATCGGCTGGTTGACGTGGGAACTGACAAAATCGGGTACGTGGCTCGGTGCCATGGCCGCCGTCGATTATCTGCCGACGGCAATCTTTGCGCCGTTGGCGGGTGCGATGGCCGATAAGTATGGACATCTGAAACTGATTAAACTGGTGCAGTGGTTGTCGGTCGGTCAAGCCGTCGGTTTGTTTATATTAATGTCGATGGGTTTGATAACGGTCGAGGTTTTATTGTTGTTCGCGTTCTTTCTTGGCATGTTTACCGCTCTCGGTATGCCGGCACGATTAACGATCATTCCCGAGCTTGCTAAAGACGAACATCTTCCGGCTGCGATTACCTTTAATACATTAACGTTCCATATCGGCCGGTTTTTCGGCGCGGGTCTAGGCACTTTTTTAATTTCCAGCGGCGGCCCGGCGCTCGCGTTCGCAACCAATGCAATTTGTTTTCTTATCTATCTCATTGCCCTCATGATGCTGCGCATCGAGATCCCGGTATCATTGGGTAAAGACGAACCAAAGCTGATTACAAAACTCAAAGGCGGGTTTCAGTATGCCGGCCGGCATCCCGGTATCGGGCCTCTGATGATTCTTATTTGTTTTTTTGCCCTATGGGGTCGCCCGGTCGTCGATTTATTTCCGGCCTTTGCCGATGTCGTCTACAAAGCCGGCGTTGAAGGGCTCGGCGTGATGATTGCCAGTGCCGGCGTCGGCGCGATGATCGGCGGCTTGTGGATTGCGGGCCGAAAAGAGGCGCAAGGCGTGACGATGCTATTGTTCGGTGCCATTACATTGGGGTGCGCCATGATCCTCGTATTTATCACGATGTCTTGGTTATGGATCGCCGTGTTTCTTATTGCCGTTTTCGGTGCAACGGAAACGGCGGTCGGTGTCTGTTCGCAGACATTGCTGTTGAAAAGTACCAGCATCGAAATGCGGGGCCGTATTATGAGTCTCTATGTTTCGGTCTTTCGGGCGACGCCGGCAATTGGCGCGTTGTCCATGGGCGCGCTTTCAGAAGTGATCGGCTTGCGCTGGGCCGTATTCTGCGGTGTGTTGTTGATTATTTTCGTTACCCTTTGGGCTTGGCGCCGCCGCCACGTAATGGTGAACACCCTCGAAACGGATTCATCGACAAAGACGGTATCCTAAGGCAGCATAAACTGATGCCGCGAACCCTTTCCCCCGTGCCGTTGACCGCCATCGTTTGTTTGGCCGAAGTATTCAGCATGACCGGAACCGCCGTGGTGCCGGCGCTGGCGACGGTTTTGAAACAAACTTGGGGTCTGAATAATACCGAAGCGGGCTGGATCCTGGGGACCTATTGGGTGGGCTATGTGATCGCCGTGCCGGTGCTCTCTGGGCTCACCGACCGGGTGGCTCCCCGGATTGTGTACGGGGTATCGCTCGCCATCGGCGTTTTCGGCTGTTTGGGTTTTGCTTATTTTGCGCAAGGTTTATGGACGGCGATCCTATTTCATACGCTGATGGGTGTCGGTCTCGCCGGTACATATATGCCGGGCCTTAAAATTCTCAGCGATCGGTTAATCGGTACGACGCAAAGCCGCGGCACCGCATTTTACACGTCGACCTTTGGCATTGGTCTTTCGCTGTCATTTTACGTTTCGGGTCAGGTCGAAGCCGCCTTCGGGTGGCAAACCGCTTTTATGATCGGTGCCTGCGGGCCGGTTATATCTTTGTTGTTGGTTATTCTGTTTATAGACCGGGACGATCCGAAAAACTTTCAAGCGCCGGACACCCATTTATTGGATTTTCGGCCCGTCTTCCGGTGCCGCCCGGCGATGGGGTATGTCTGGGCGTATTCGGTGCATAATTTCGAGTTGTTCGTCTTTCGCTCGTGGATGGTGGCGTTTTTCACGTTTGCGGTCGCGGCCAGCGCGGGCGGCGGTTTCGGCATGCAGGCGGCGACTTTGGCCGCGATCATCACTCTGTTCGGTCAGCCGGCGAGTATCCTCGGCAACGAAGGCGCCTTACGCTTTGGCCGCCATCGCTGGATCACCGGGGTGATGTTCTTAGCGGCTTGTACCGCCGCCATACTCGGATTCTTGGCTGCGGTGCCGTTTTGGATTCTGTTCGCGGTGTGTTGTTTCTATATGTATTTGATCAATTCCGATTCAGCGGCGATTACGTCGGGTATGGTCGGTGTCGCGCCGGAAGGTTACCGGGGCGCCACCATGGCGATGCATTCGTGTTTAGGGTTCGCCGGTGCCGCCGCCGGGCCGCCGATGTTCGGCGCCGTGCTCGACCTGGCCGGCGGCGAGTCCCAAGTGATGTCGTGGGGTTTGGGATTCTTAAGCGTTGCGGTGTTGTGTTTGCTCGGCCCGTTGGCGTTGTGGTGGTCGCGGCAAAGCCCGAAGACGTAATTTTATTAATTGGCCATTATCGATTGGCTCGCGGATGGGCGCTTTGATACACCGCCGTGAGGCGTCCCGTATCGACGTCCGTATAGCGTTGCGTGGTTGAGAGTGACGCATGCCCCAAAAGTTCCTGGATCGTCCTGAGATCGCCTCCCTCGGCCAGGAGGTGAGTGGCAAAGCTATGGCGCAAGGCATGAGGGGTAGCCGATTCCGGCAGCCCTAAAAGGCTTCGTAGTTGACGCATTTGCCGTTGCACGACCCCGGCATTGAGGCGTTTTCCCCGCACCCCGACGAAGAGCGGATCGTCCGCTTCCAAGGCATGCGGGCAATGGGCGAGATAATCGGCGATGGCATCTTTAACAATACTCAGCACGGGCACGACCCGCTGTTTTTGTCCTTTGCCGGTGATGATCATGGTGTCGCCAGCGGGGATATCGCTGCGGTTCATGTTTAGCGCTTCGCTGATCCGTAACCCGCAGCCATACAACAGCGTCATCAGGGCGGTGTCGCGTTTGGCAACCCAAACTTCATCGATCATGGCTTCCAGTGTGTCGAGTGTTTCGCGGGCTTCTTGTTCGCTCAGTGCTTTCGGGATCGATTTCGGCACCTTCGGTGTTTGTACGTTATCGATGGCCGCGTTGGCGGCTAAATTTTCGCGCGCGAGGTAGCGGAAAAAATTACGCAACGTCGACATGGCTCGCGCCGTCGAGGTGCGGGCGAGTCCGGCTTGGGCACGCTTCGCGAGATAGCTGCGAAAGTCGGCGGCGCGGAAGTTTGCGAGTTCCTGCATGCCCGGCGGATAACCGAGATGCTCGGCGCAAAATTTCAAGAAAGCCGTGATGTCGCGCTGATAGGCATCGATCGTGTGTTCGGACGTGCGCCGTTCGTGTTCGAGCCATTGCCGCCAGGATGCCAGCGCCGCAAGAACGGCGGGTTCGGCGGGAATATTGGGATGATCCGCGCCGCGGCTTTGCGCTGCAGCCGGTGTTAATCCTCGAGCCATCGGTGAATACACCGTTCGGTGACCCGTGCCAGGAACGTGATCAGCTCAACACCTTGGCGGGGGTGAAAGAAACCCGGGCTGCGGGCCCCAAATGCCATCATGCCGTGAGGGACGGTATGTCCGGGCCGTAACCGCATCAAGGCGGCGGAGCGGACCAGGCTTGCGGCACTGCCGAAGACGGCCGCACTCTCGGCAACTTCCTTCAGTAAGACGACGTCACTTTCCGGATCGAGCACCTCGTCGATATCGCCGGGTTGATACGGGCGGATGTTGGCCGACGTCAGCGCTTGCGGCGCGTGATCGCCGGGTTCAAAACCGATGGTGGCGACATCAATATCGAGTAGCAGCGGGATGTCGTCATTGACGATTCGCAAAAAATGCTCGAAATCGTTTGCCGACAGCATGGCCAGGACAGCGCTATGGGTTCGGGTTTGGCTCGACATATTGCCCCGGCTGGTTTCGATAACCTCCTGGGCGGCCAGGCGTAATTCGTTGAGATCTTCTTTTTGCCGGTCCAGCAAAAAGCGCTGCAAATCGATCACCCCGTCGCCGCTCCAGCGGGTCGGCGGCGCCATTTTCGCGATGGTTTGCGCGTTTTCAGACAAAAAATCCGGGTTATGCTGAAGATAATCCAGCACCTGATCGGACGAGAGGTTTTGCGGTGAATAGTCCGTCGTCTCGAGGCTGATCGCTTTTTCTTCTTCTTTTCTCATGTCGGGTCCCCATCGTAACCGTGCCACATAAATTCAGAATTCGCGCCTGCGTGACGATTCGTTAGAGTGTATCTCATGGTATCGTCACAAAACAGTTCAAGCCCATTGCCGGAGCGCCTCGAAGGGGACCGCATCAGTGTCCTCCTGCCGCTCCCGCTCAGTGGCCCTTATGATTACCGGATAGCGGATAACAGCACGTTAACGCCGGGTGAATTTATTCGGGTCCCGCTTGGCCGCCGGGAAGCCATTGGTATCGTTTGGGGTCCAGGCACCGGCGAAGTGCCCGATAGCAAGCTGCGGCCCATCATTGGCCGGTTGCAGGCGCCCTGCGTGCCCGAATCGGTTCTCAAATTCATCGAGTGGGTCGCGCGCTATACGGTCCATCCCCTGGGCGCAGTGCTCAAAATGGTCATGAGTGTGCCCGCTGCCCTGGAACCGCCGAAACCGATTATCGCGTATGCAGTGAATGAAACCGATGTGTCGATACGCCTGACCCCGTCCCGCCGCCGGGTTCTCGAAGCCGTTCAATCGCTGCCGCCGTTGCCGGCCCGTGATTTGGCCCGCGAGGCCGGTGTCGGTGTTTCCGTCGTCAAAGGGTTGGCCGAAATGGGGGCGCTCAAGACAGTCGAGATCCAGCCAGCGATCACAGTCGATCTTCCCGATGGGGCCCGGCCCGGCCCGGCATTGTCACCGGCGCAATCCGCTGCAGCGGAAGACTTGATCGCGAAAACCGCGGCGCCGGACTTTTCCGTCACGCTATTAAACGGCGTGCCGGGCTCCGGTAAAACCGAAGTGTACTTCGAAGCCGTCGCCGAAGCGCTTAAACACGGTAAACAGGCATTGGTGTTATTGCCCGAGATCGCGTTATCAGCACAATGGCTCGAGCGGTTTCGTGACCGTTTCGGCGGCGCCCCGGCGGAATGGCACTCCGAGTTAACGCCGGCCACGCGGCGGCAAACATGGCGGGCAATTGCCGAGGGTAAATCCCGTGTTGTCGTCGGTGCGCGTTCGGCGTTGTTTTTACCGTTCCCTGAACTCGGAATCATCGTCATCGATGAAGAGCACGACGGTGCGTTTAAGCAGGATGACGGCGTTACGTATAATGCCCGCGATATGGCCGTGGTACGTGCACAGCTTACGAATATTCCGGTTGTGTTGGCCTCGGCGACACCGTCGTTGGAAACGGTCGTAAACGTTCAGCGCGGCCGTTACGGCGAACACTTGTTAACGGACCGTCATGGAAATGCATCATTACCGGATATGAAACTGATTGATATGCGGGCGGAAAAGTTGCCCAGCACCCGTTGGTTATCCGACCCTTTAATCCAAGCCGTCGAGGCGGCGCATCAACGGGGCGAGCAGTCGCTGTTATTTTTGAACCGGCGCGGTTATGCCCCGCTGACTCTGTGTCGGACCTGCGGGCATCGTTGGCAATGCCCCCGCTGCACGGCGTGGCTGGTCGAACACCGCCAAGGCGAAAGACTGCAATGCCATCATTGCGATTTTTCGGTGAAGCGGCCG
>CALINB010000099.1 GCA_938045325.1 uncultured Rhodospirillales bacterium
CCGGGTTGCGCGCCGTCGCGTGTAGCTTCGACATGGCATCTTTTTTGCCGCTGTAACGTGTTGCGTCCCAGTTAGCGACGCGGGCGTCCCAAAAAGAACGGATGCCGGGGTCGGCCAATGATCGTTTTTTTGCCATGGACAATGTATAGCATAAATCGCGAACACGGGGATATTGTCGGGCCAGGGTCGCGCGTGTAAGGTGCGCCCCATCATTACTTTCGGGAGGAATCCATGCCAGCCAAGCTTCGCTCTTCTGAATCATCACCGTTTGCCCGCAAGTGCCGGGTCGCGATCAAGCACTTGAACCTGGAGGACAAAGTCGTCGTTGAACCGGCATCGACCCAGGACCCGAACGATACCCTGCGTCAGCAAAATCCGTTAGGAAAACTGCCTGCGTTGGTGCTGGAAAACGGCAACGTTATTATTGATAGCCGGGTGATCGTGGAGTATCTCGATTCCCTCGCCGGCGGCGGTAAAATTATCCCGCTGGAGACGGAAGCTCGTTTTAAAACGCTGAGCCTTGCAGCGCTGTGCGATGGTGTGATGGAGGCTTCAATCCTATTGGTTTATGAAAAAAGATACCGGCCGGACCGGGAGCCGCATGAAGGCGCCCTCGATCATCAACGGGGCAAAATTGAGCACGCTTTAAATTGGTTTCAGGATAATCCGTTGGATATTTTGCCAACATCGATTGCCAATATCGGGCTTGCCTGCTCACTCGGGTATATGGACCATCGTAAACAATACGATTGGCGCTCAAAGCATGCCGGCTTGGTTCCCTGGTTCGATGAGTTCTCCGCCGCCACGCCAGCCTTTACCGCAGCACCCCACCCGGACGAATAATCTTGAAGTTATCAGTACTTGAGCAATGCATCGCTATTGCAGGACGGCCGCATGAGGATTCGATCCGTCAGGCTATTGATCTGGCACCGATTTGTGAGGGCCTTGGCTATCACCGGTTTTGGCTTGCCGAGCATCACAATCACGGCACCATCGTCGGCACCGCACCGGAAATATTAATGGCGGCCGTGGCCATGCGTACGGAGCGCATTCGTATCGGCAGTGCCGGCATTATGCTGCCCCATTATGCACCGTTAAAAGTCGCCGAGCAGTTTCGGGTGTTGGAAGCGCTTGCGCCGGGCCGGATCGACCTTGGCTTGGGTCGCGCGCCGGGATCAGACGGTAAAACGGCTTATGCATTAAATCCGAATGCGCCGTTGGATGCGGAACATTTTCCCGCCAATGTGCGCGATTTGATCGCTTGGGTGCACGGCGAGCCGTTAATTGACGGCCATCCCTATGCTGACATCCGCGCCCATCCGCAAACGACTACGGCGCCGGAAGTTTGGATGTTGGGTTCTTCTAATTTCGGGGCCGAACTCGCCGCCTATTTAGGCATGCCGTATTGTTTTGCTTATTTCATTACCGATGGCCGCGGCACAGAAGAGGCGTTAAAGGTTTACCGGGATAATTACCGGCCGAGTGAACGTCATCCGGAGCCGGAGGTCAACATTTGCGTCTGGGCGTTGGCGGCGGATACGGAAGAAGAAGCGCGTCATTTGTTCCAATCGCGTATTTTATGGCGGGCTCGCCGTGATCGCGGCATCTTTCAAGGGCTGGAAGCCCCCGACGATGCCGCTGCCGATCCGTTGTATCAATCGGAATTGGGCCGGTTGCAAAAATTTTGCGACCGTGCACTGGTCGGCACACCCGATCATGTTGCCGGGCGCTTGCGAGAGATCGCAGAAAGCCTTGGAATTGACGAGTTGGTGATCTTGACTTGGACTCACGATCCGAAAGCCCGGCGCCAGTCTTATAAGTTGTTGGCGAAAGAATTTGAGCTCGTTAGCTAAGCTTGGAAATTAATTTCCGCTTGCCGTCGGAAAATTCGGCCATGGTTTGGCTGAAGTTTTTATCTTCAAAACCATCAATGGCCAGCGCGATGTCGAGCCCGTGGGTCGCGTAGGTGAGAAATTCCTGGCATAGCGCAGAATTCGGCTCAGCACTCAGCACATAAGTCGGGAATGGCTCTAGCGTTAAGGCGATAAACTCAAAGGACGTTTCCCGCACAAAAGTGTTCACGGCCTCGATGACGCCGAATTTCATGCGCTGGGCGGCGGCATGGTTGGTGTAGTCATGCCCGCAGATAAAGCCGCCAGGTTTCACTTTCGGCGCAAAGCACCGCAGGTCCTCGGCGACGGCTTGTTCGGTATGCATACCGTCGACATAAATCCAATCGAATTGCTGATCACCAAAATATTTCACGGCTTCGGTCGAATAATTCCGGTGAATTGTAACAACGCCTTTATCGGTTTCGTCTTTGAATCGATTGCAGACGCTTTCATACCGGCGATTGGCCTCTTCTTGGGTCACATTGTTGGAATCTGTCTTGTATTGATCGACCGCTTGGTGTTCCCACGGATCGATCAAATGAAGGTGTGATGGCTGCGCCGTTTTGAGGATGTGGTCCGCGAAATCGCCTTCTGCAGTGCCAATCTCGGCGAGATGGCCGTTCTTCGGTAGAAACTCGATCAGCATTTCCCGGGTTGAATGGAATAAATACATATCAAAGGACCTGCTATTCGTCGTCAATCTTACGGTGGCTGAACGGACTGCCGTGTTGGGTTGGCTTGGCGTTTAGAATATCGCCGTAGTATTCTGGAAAGGTCGCGCCGAAGACATTCTCGGCATCGGTTTTGACATACCGCATCGGAACCTTGGTGAGGGGATTATTCCGCCCGCCGGAGAAATGAAGAAAATAGGCGCTTTGAAAGCTTGCATTCGTACACCATGTGTACCATTGCGCGTACAACCCTTCATTAATGGATTTGTTGTTTTTCACGCGATAATAAAAGTCTTCGAGAATATCCCGCCGGGCTAGGAACGGATATTTCAATGAAAGCTCATCAGACCACAGCGTGTTAAAGCGCGGGTCAATTCCATGATTGAGATTGTTCGAGAAGATCTCAAAGCTTAACGGCGTGTTTTCAAAATCATCGAAGTTTTTATCGTATTTCAGAAATGTTTGCG
>CALINB010000100.1 GCA_938045325.1 uncultured Rhodospirillales bacterium
TGTTGTTGTCGGATCGGAATCGGTTCGGCGCGGCAAGCCGGATGCGGAGCCCTACCGCACGGCATTGGAGCGCTGTGCCTGTAAACCGGAAGAGGGCGTTGCTTTGGAAGATACACCGACGGGTGCTGCATCGGCCATTGCTGCGGGACTGAATACGTATATCTTAGGGCCGCAACCGAAGAGTGCGGGCGAATGGCCTGCCGTGCATGGGTTCGTTGGCAGCTTTTCAGAATTTTCGGAAACTGTTCTCGATGTTTAACGTTATCGAACTATCGCCGAATTTGAGCGTTATTGACTCGGGTGCTGAACTAACAATGTCGGCTGAAGCGCAAGAACGGGCATCCGCAATTTGGGCGGCTGAAAAGCAAAAACGTGGCGAGGATCTCTTTGACGGTCATATTTTTAATGTAACGGACATCACCCGGGAAGTATTGACCGGACATTTTATCGATTATTCCCTTTCGCTCGCTCAATATTGCGAGCCGGCATTGTTCGAAGAACTTGCCGTCCGTTCGTTGGCCGTGAGCGGGATCGTCACTTGTCCGCAAGGGATCGTGTTCGGTTTGCGAAATGAAAACCTGACAGCTGATGCCGGGATGTGGGAATTGGTTGCATCCGGCGGCGTTGATAAATCAGTACGTCTTAAGAACGGAACGGTCGATGTTCGCGAGCAGTTTTTAAACGAGCTTCATGAAGAGGTAAATATTCCCCCGGAAGCCGTCGAAGAGATGTTCACGTCTTTACTGCTTGAAGACTCATTGACGCACGTTTGTGATATTGTGATCGAAGCCAAATTATCGATCGGCGTGGAGCAGATTTATCCGTTATTTAATGAATGCGGTCGTGAGGAATATGTTTCCATCGATATTATCTCCGAGCAGGGCGTTAAAAGTTTTTTGCAGTTGATGAAGGGCGCTGTAACGCCGGCGACTCTCGAGATATTGGCGCACAAGGGTTATGTAAAATTAGCCGGTACGCCGGAGTGATTATGTTCGTTTCCACATTTCTTTGGTGATAACGGCCTTAATGGCGTCGCCGATTAAGCCGTCGTTGAATTGATAATCGCGTACACGTTCGGTTTTCATGCCCGCTTTTTTCATAATGCCGACCATGCCGGCATTCGCGGCAACGGTGCCGGCAGTAATTTTCTGAACATCGGCGGTTTCGAATAGCCATCTGCACACGCCAATCCAGGCTTCGGTTCCATAGCCTTGTTCCGAAACGGCCGACTCGCCGATGAGGATCGTCAGGTCGGCGGCATTCGCGTTGTCGTCGTTATAAGAAGCGATGTTGCCGATGTGGCCGAATTCATCTTTGGCAACGATGGCCCACAGGTAATGGCTGTCTGCTCGTAAGCTTTCAAAAAATTCGCGGCAGCTGTCCAGCGAATGAATTTGATGGCGATGTCGGCTGTGCGCCATGACGTCTTTGTCGTTCAGCCAGCCGACGTAGCGCTCGGTTAAAAAATTTTCTGAAAAGGGTTCGAGCGTCAGCCGCTCGGTTTCAATCGCGGCAATCGGCATCGGCATGACTATGTGAGTCTGAAAACGGCCATGACATGACAGACCTGATCGGACATGCCCGGCGGGACGTCTTCACGGAACGTGACGGCATCAACATGGCCATCAAAAAGCTCTAGGATTTCTTCACTGGTCGAAAAATCCGTACCCTTAAGGCTAAAGCCCCGTTGCTCATCGAGAACCTCGCGCGGTGTCGGATCGTTTTCATGGCCGATGGCGATATAGGCCCCGGGTTTGGCAACCCGGATGATTTCCGAGACGGCCTTTTTAACGTTTTGGCTATAGCCCAACACCCAGCCCAGGATAATGACATCGAAACTGTCATTGCCGTAAGGCATGGCGTGCATATCGCCAAGTTCCACAAACGGCGAATAGGAAATCAAGTCGAGTCCGGTGATATTTTGCGGCGCGAAACCAGCTGCCATCAATGAAAAAACTTCCGCTTCCGTACGCGGACCGATGGTTAGAACTTTCATATTAGCCGCATCGACGCGAAACCGGTTCGTGCTGGTGATCGGGCGAATAAGGATATCAGGCCGGGCCAGCGCCGTCGCTTGCTTTAAGGCTTGAAGGTTGTGTTCGACGGTATTTTCGATCAGATCTTTGTCATCTGATTTAGAAAATGTTTGAATGTCTTCCGGTTTCAATCGGTCGATCCGGGCCGCCGTTAGCGCGGCGCGCAAACCGGGGATGTGTAATGTCTGATTGGGGTAGGTCTCGATATATTTTTGAACGAGGATGATGTCTTCCGTCGAAAACTCGAATGTTTTACCGCTCATGATGCTGCCTTCTCGTCAGAGTGTAATTGCAGCACAACCATTAGATGGCAAATAACCTCTTTGAGAGACGGGTGTACGTCTTGGCGAAATAAAACCGTTTCCGTGTAGTCTTCGAAATAACTGAGAATGTCGGCGGTGTCTTTAAATTCAGTCCCTTCGAGTGAGAAACCCCGTTCCTGTTCGAAGATTTCACGCGGGAAGGGGTTGCTCTCATGGCCGATCGCGACAAAAGCACCGGGCTTTGCGACGCGGGCGACTTCGGAAACGGCTTTGGGAATGTCTTGGCTATAACCGAGCACCCAACCTAAGACAATGACATCAAATGAATTGTCCTCGTAGGGCATATCGTGCATGTCGCCGATATCGACGAAAGGGGAATAAGAAATCAAATCAAGACCGCGAATGTTGCGCGGGATAAAACCGGCCGCGGCGAGGGCAAAAATTTCCGACTCTGTGCGCGGGCCGACCGTCAGTACTTTCATCTCGGCGTGCCGGGAGATAAACACATTCAAGCTACGGATGATGTTGATCAGAAAATCCGGCCGGCCGAGGGCCGCGCCCTCATGGAGATACTTGAGGTTGTGCTCAAGTGTATTTTCTACGGTTTCTGCTGTTACCCCATCGAAGGTTTTGATGTCTTCCGTTTTGAGGCGATCAATCCGCTCTTTGGCAAGCGTGCTACGGATGCCGGGAATTTGGATGAGCTGATTAGGGTTTTGCTGCAAGTAGGCATTTATGGCCTTGATGTCGTCCGGCGTGAATTCCACCGCGGCAGGGGATTCGGGAACTTTTTGCTTGGCGCTCATGTTGTGCCTCGTGCCATTTTGGCCCTGATGGGCCCGTTAGAGTGCTTCAGTGATATCCGGGTATCATTGATAGAACCTTAAGATTCCAGCTCTGCACGCGCCGGGGCGGGGTTGTGTTTACGCAAACGAAAGGAATCCCTCGCTACAACCGTTGTCACGCGGTGTATAATCCACCTTATCGGATCATTTTCGAACGAGGGCCGACAGCCGATGCCGGTTGTTTATTGTAAAAAATGCTGTGAGCCGAGTTCCCGGCCCGATGCCCAGTTCACAAAAGAGGGTGTTTGTCTGCCCTGCACGTATTTCGAGAAATTCGGCGAAATCGATTGGGAATCACGCCAAAAAGAATTAAAGGAAATCTGTGATTGGGGCCGCGAGCACGCCAAAGGGCCGTATGACTGCATTATCGGCGTCTCCGGTGGCAAGGACAGTCACCGCCAGGCCTTTTATGTCCGCGATGAGTTGAAGATGCGCCCGTTGCTGGTTTCCGTTGCCTATCCGCCCGAGCAACAGACCGAACGGGGGGCGGCGAACCTTGCCAATCTGATCAACCATGGTTTCGATGTGCATATGGTTGGCCCTGGGCCGCTGACGTCCAAGGCCCTGATGAAACACAGCTTCACGAAAGACTGTAACCTATTCAAGATTACCGAATTAGCACTTTATGCCGCAATGCCGCGCGAAGCGATTGCACAGGGTATTCCGTTAATGTTCTTAGGTGAGAACCCGGCGCTGCAATACGGCGGCGTGAACGGCTCCCTGTCCGGTGATGGCAATCAGCAGCGCAAAAGCCATACATTGGCGGGTGCCGATATCAACCCGCTGATCGAATCCGGTTTCAAGCGCCAGAACCTGTTTTGGTACGACTATCCATCCGAGGAAGACTTCGAGCGTGGGAATTTGCGTATTGTCTATCTCGGTTTTTATATGCATGACTTTAATGAAATTATGAATACGGAATTCGCTATCAATAAAGGCTTGCAGGTACGCGAGGGGATCGATGCCGATCCGGCGGAAACAGGCGCCTTAAATGTTGCCGAAGCGCTCGATGACGAGTTCGTGCACATCAATCAGTTTCTAAAATGCCTGAAGTTCGGTTTTGGTAAAGTCACGCAGCAAGTCAGTTCACGCATCCGTGTCGGCCAATACACACGCGACGAAGCCATCGAGTTGGTGCGCAAATATGACGGTAAGTGTAGCGATCGCTATATCAAAACACTTTGCCGGTATCTCAGTATTTCAGAAGACGAATTTTGGGAAATCGCCGAAGACTACCGTGACCCGGATCTTTGGCAGGTGAACAATCATGGCGAGTGGGAGCTGCGCTATAAAATTTCTTAACCGGCCATCGAAACGGCTGTGGGGATAATCGAACCATTCATGAGCCGGGATATCTGCATCCTTGATTACGGCATGGGCAACCTGCAATCGGTAGCCAACGCCGTTGGGCGCTTGGGATACAATCCCATCGTGACGTTCCGGCGGGCCGATATCGAAAAATCCGGTTCATTGATTATTCCCGGTGTCGGGGCCTTCGGTGAAGCCATGAAGCGGCTGAACAACCTTCGTCTGATCGAGCTCTTGAATGATCGCGTGTTGAAAGACGGCATTCCCA
>CALINB010000101.1 GCA_938045325.1 uncultured Rhodospirillales bacterium
CGGCTGCAAACGCTGACGAGGACCACCCGTGTACCAATCCCACGCATCCTCAAACCCGGAACTCGACATCGCAGTCTGCTCCGAGTGAGGGTCGTCAATAATCACTAAGTCACCACCGCGACCAGCCAAATTAGAACCAACACCAACCGCGTAGTACATACCACCCTTGTTCGTGTCCCAACGTCCACTCGCCTTACTGTCCGCAGCCAGCTTGACCTCGGGGAAAATCTCCTTGAACTCGTCACTCTCAAGCAAATTCTTGGTTTTACGACCAAAGTTCACCGCCAATTCGGTCGTGTGCGTCGCCTGAATGATCTTTTTCTTTGGGTCGCGGCCCATGAACCACGCAGGGAACAGGAAGGATGCAAACTCAGACTTTGTGTGCCGCGGTGCCATGTTGATGATGAGGCGCTTCAATTCGCCACGAGCAACACGCTCTAGCTTCTCGGCAATGATTTTGTGATGACGACCGGCGATGAAGTCAGGCCAAACTGTTTTCACGAAAGTTAAAAAATCATTTTGGCACTTCTCGTTCTTTTCGATCTGCGCAAGACGTAGCTCAAGCTTCAGTTTTTTCTCTTCTAAGGCCGGATTACTTGCTGCACTCATAGGGGCCCCTAGCTAATTTTTCACACGCAGTTTTAGATGTTCCACGTGGAACAATATTGGATGTTTCACGTGAAACATAGCACGGATTATATGCGATTTTAAGCACAAATATAAGACAGTTAAATATCGTCCGTTTTCACTGCTGAATATTTGCGAGAAACATGGCCCTTGCCCCCGTAGGGTGACCGCGGGGGCGTGATCGACGCGGCGCGGCTCGCGGCATGGATCGACGGCGCTTGACCCGATATGCCGGGGCCCCTTGCTAATTTCCACCGGCCACGGTCCACGGCCCGGGGGGATCGCTTCCCGGTTAACTGCCACCGGCCAAGGGCCCACGGCCCGGGGCTAATTCCCACCGGCCACGGTGCCCGGGGCACGGTCCACGGCCAGCGGCCCGCCGCCCGGGGATAACTGCCACCGGCTGGGGTGCGCGGCCCGGTAGGTTTGGGGCAAAGCCCGCGGGGCACGGCCCGGCTTGTTTAACTGTCAAAAACGTGGCACAAAAAAAGCCCGCACGGGGCGGGCTTTGGTGGGGTTGTGGGGGCGTTTAAATGCGGTCGGGACCAGTCCCCCAGCACTGCGGGCACTTGCGCCGGTCGGCTTCGGGAATGTGCCGGGCGTAGTTATTGCCCAGCATCGGCGCACCGCACCGCGTTTCAGATTGGCCGGGGTCGGCAATGTGCCATTGCCCCAGCTTTTTCACCCAGTCGAATAACGCGGCCATCAGTCAAACCTCGCGATTTTCGTTTCACCGGTTGCCCGGTCGCGAATGGCGGTTATCCCGTAGTGATAAACGAAACATTCGAAACCCTCAAAAGTGAAACACGCCAGCGGGGGCATGTCCGGATCGTCGTCGTGGCTGGACTGGTACACGCCCGCCGGGGTGATGCTGCCGCCGAACGGGTAGCAAAAGCCGCCGAATTGATATTCCGCGTCCATGGCCGCCGCGATGATGCCCAGCGTTAGCGGTTCGGACGTGCTACAGCAAGCCGCCGCGAAAAAGTCGGGAATGATGCCGCAGGCTTCGATTATTAGCGCGGGGGTTGCGCTGCCGATGTCAGCATCCCGCGTCGGGTTTAAAACGCGATCAAGTAAAAGATCGGAAGGGCGAATGTGAAAAGTAGTCATGATTTTTTTCTCCGTAGTTTATGGGTGACGGCTTGCCCGCCGTCCATGCGATTATATGCGATAACTTTTAAAAAAGTAAACCCACAAAAAAACCCCGCACGGTGGCGGGGTTTATGGTTCGGCAGCGGGGCCGGTTATGAATGCGTGTAGCCGTCGGGTTCAATCCCCAGCCACATCCCGCACCATTGGACCAAAACGCAGTCGGGCCCGGGTTGCACAGTGGCGCGAAATTGGCGGTAGGTCATCCCCTGCCCGTCGCGGTTCCAAACGCGGGCCAGTGCGGCCCGCTGGTTTTTATTTAGAAACACCATCACGCGGCCACCTTATCCAGCAGCGCCCCGGCTTTGCGTTCCACTTCGATGCGGGCATCTTGGTGGGGAATGTCCCGGGCGATTGCGGTTATCGCTTGCGCAGCATCCCAAACGGTTTCAACCGGGCGGCCCTCCTCCTCAATGTGACGCGCTGCCGCTGCCTTGGCCATGCGTCCGGATAGCCCGGCGCGTTTGCTTAGGAAATCCAACCGGCTATCGTCATCGTGCGCAATTTTGGCGGCTTTCGCGGCTTGGACACCTTCGACAAAAGTCGCGGTGCTACCGTGCGCGAAGCTTTCCAAAGCCGGGCGGGCTTCGTATGCGAAACGATCCGGGGCGAATTTAGTGTGCCGGATTTTAATTTCTTGGAAGTTTTCCACGCCCCATAGGTTGCGGTTCATGCAAACCCCGCGGAGATACATTGCAGCGATCCCGGCGGTTTTGCTGCCGGTTTCACTGTTCCACGCGTAAAAACCCCGGAACATCAAATCGGGCTCGCCGTTCGCAAGCTTACCGACTTCGATGGGGTTGCGGTCATCCACCAAGAAAACAAAAACATCCCGATCCGATGCAAATAGCGTCGTGGTGTCCATTGATACCGGGACGTCCGGATCATAAACGGCTAAACCGTCACGGCTGCCGGTCATCATCCCGGGCACTTTCCAGCGGCCCCCGGACGCGTCAACTAATTGCTTAATCGGTTCAAGTATTTCCCAATCGAAAATGCGGCCATAGTCGGGACCGGTTGCGGCCCGCAGCTCTCCGCCGTCGGCTTGGCTGCCGTATACCTTTACCAGTTCTTTGCCCCGGTTATAGCGCAAACCCCATTGGATACAGTCCGCCGCCAATGGTGCGGGCAAGTCTCGCAAATAGCCCGACGGTGCCCCGGCCAATTGTGAAAGCTGGCCAAAGCTCCAGTTGGTGGGGCTGTTCACGTGTTCCCGGTGATTGTCGTCAGCATATTCAATGCGCAAATCACCGCGGCTAGGGTTGTTTTGATCCAGTTCGCCAATGATTTGGATTTTGTGGGTGTCCACCGTGCGGCTGGTCATCCGCTGCGCGTCCACTTTCTTAAATGCCAGCATATCGTCAAGCGATAGGAATTTTTGATCCGCCGGGCGGCTAAACCATTGGCTGGATACTGCCGAATTTCCGATGCCATGCGCGAATGCGTTTGTTTGATAAGTCATGATTTTTTTCTCCGTAGTTAAAAGTAAGGGCGGACCATTGCCCGGCCCGCCCCTATAATGTCGCAGATATTCGCATACCTTGCAAGCTTATTTTTTCAAAAGTTATTCGGCCCCAATATCCCCGGCAACATGATGGCGGACAATGGACCCGGGCGGCAGCGATTGCGCAAACCGTTTTACCTTTTCCGCGTCGGTCTCGCATTGCTCGCCGTTCGCCGTATCGTCCCACCATATTCGGCAATTGCCCGCGTCGGCATAGCATCCCCCACGCGTTTCCGGATCGGCGGCCTTTTTCTTGCTAGGACCATGCGCAGAAAATCCCACAATAAAATCGCGATCCCGGCGAGCGCATAACGGTTCACCGTTTCCACAATCCGCGCAGCTAAACCCGGCGCGATATTCTGCCGGGCATCGCACCACCCGAACCGAATCGGATTGAACAAAATTGCCCCGGCTATCGGTGCGGCCAAACAATGGGGCCCGCATGGTTTTGGATTCGCCCCAATCGCTTTCGCTTACCACCACAACAGTGGGCACGGCCCGGGATGCTGCCGCGGCTTTGGTCAAGCTTTCGGTGCTGTAATTGATAACGGTTTTACCGTCGGCCAATCGGTTGGCCCATTGGTGCCACTCAAAATGAGAGTAAGTAAAAGACACGCCCCGACGGGGTACAGCATCCAAAAGCGCGTCCAGATATTCCGCGTCGATTTTCTGCGAGCCCTTGCCGCTGCAATTCATTTTGCAATCGGCTGGACAGGTCGCATATTTCTCGCCGGACCCGGCGCGGTAGGTTACAGCAATGCCGCGGGTTTTCGTTGCGCGGCTATAGTCAACAGTCTTTAACATGGTTTGCCCTCCGTAGTGATATAAGACTTATCGCATATCATAGGACATAAAAAACCCCGCAGTCAAGCGGGGTTAATTTTTTCTTTTTTATTTTCGCCTGCGTCGTGTTTTGACTGGAGCCCGCCGGATCGGTTTGGGCTGCCTTTGTTTCCGTTCAAATTCTTCGACGGCTTCCTTGCCATAAAAAATCTTGGCGATCCAATTTAACAAAAACATTTTACCCCCAGTCTTTTTGATCGCCGTTTTCTTCGGCTGCGTTAAAGCCTCGCGTATAAGCCGCGATTTCGTCCGGGGTCATATCTTTCATTTCAACCCGGTCGGAATTGTAGGTCGCGCCCACAAAATAGTGGGGATCAAAAGCGCGTCCGTAATAATAATCCGCGCCGCCCCGATCATACGGGCCGCCGTGGCGTTGGTCGTATAAGCTCGAATCGAACCGGTCTTTTTCAATAGATTGCATCTCATAACCTCCGTAGTTTTGTTGAGACTATGGGATGTTATGCGATGTTATGGGACAAATCAAGCCCAAGATGGTTTCCCAGTCCGGCTTGCCTTCGCACTGGTACAGCGGCTCCACTTTCAAACCATCGAAGCGCAAATCCATCGCGGCGCTGCCGGGGTACAAAAATAGCTGTTCGGGTAGCGTCTTGGTTTTAATCTTGCGAACTAAAATCCAAACGCTGGCATGTGCGTGTGTGGACATCCACGACACTTGGTGAGGCCGCAGCTCGACGGCTTGGCCTCCGGTCGCCTTCAATTCTACAAAGTGAAAGTCGCCTTGCTCATCACAAAGCAGCACGTCAGGAACACCGGGCATCGCCCACGTTTCTAGCCTAGTG
>CALINB010000102.1 GCA_938045325.1 uncultured Rhodospirillales bacterium
GTTGGCGGCACCATGTTCCTACTGTGGTTGGGTGAGCAAATCACAGCACGCGGTATCGGTAACGGTATTTCATTGATCATTATGGCGGGGATCGTCGCCGGGTTGCCGTCGGCACTCGCGCAAACATTCGAGATGGGCCGCACGGGTCAATTCTCGGCTATTTTGATCATCAGCTTGCTGGTGATGGCCATCGTCGTGATCGCCTTGATCGTATTTGTCGAACGGGCGCAACGGCGGCTGATCGTGCAATATCCTAAACGGCAACGCGGCAACAAGATGACCGGCGGCGAAAGCTCGCACTTACCGTTAAAGTTGAATACGGCCGGTGTTATTCCGCCTATTTTTGCCAGCGCGATCTTGCTTATGCCGCTGACCGTTGCGGGCTTCTCCGCCGGTTCGGGACCTGAGTGGCTAACGGCCGCGACAGCCTTCCTCGGCCGCGGCCAACCAGTTTATTTCATTATATATTCATCGTTGATCGCATTTTTTGCCTTTTTCTATACGGCCGTTGTGTTCAATCCCAAAGACACGGCCGATAACTTGAAAAAATACGGTGGTTTTATTCCCGGCATTCGCCCGGGTAAAAATACGGCGGAATATCTCGACTGGGTGCTAACGCGTTTAACGGTGATTGGCGCCATTTATCTCGTCGCAGTTTGTATGATGCCGGAAATTTTGATTTCAAAGTATTCAGTTCCGTTCTATCTCGGCGGTACGAGCCTACTCATCGTCGTCACCGTGACAATCGATACCGTTGCCCAAGTTCAATCTCATTTGCTGGCTCATCAGTATGAGGGCTTGATTAAAAAGTCCAAATTGAAGGGGAGGCGGTAATGAATCTTATTTTGCTCGGACCGCCCGGTGCCGGTAAAGGAACCCAAGCAAAGCGCCTTGAAGAAAGCCGCGGCATCGTTCAGCTATCAACGGGTGATATGCTTCGTGCCGAAGTTGCCTCCGGTAGCGATCTCGGCAAGGAAGCCAAAGGCATTATGGAATCCGGCGGTCTGGTGCCCGATGAAATGATCGTCAATATGATCTCATCGCGGATCGATCAGAAAGACTGCGCCAATGGGTTTATCCTGGACGGTTTTCCCCGGACCACGCCGCAGGCCGATGCGCTTGATGCCATGCTGACGGATAAGGGCCTCAAAATTGACCATGTCGTCGAGCTCAAGGTCGATGATGATGCGATGGTCGAGCGGATTACGGGCCGGTTTACCTGTGCGAAATGCGGCGCTGGCTACCATGATTCATTTCAAAAGCCCCAAAAAGAAGGGGTTTGCGATAAGTGCGGCGGAACGGAATTTACCCGCCGGGCCGACGACAATGAAGAAACTGTCCGCGCCCGGTTGAAGGCCTACCATGATCAAACGGCCCCGATTATTGGGTATTACGACAAAAAAGGGGTCATGAAGAGCGTCGATGGCATGGCAGCCATCGATGAGGTGACAAAACAATTAGAAGGAGCAATCGGTTAGCGGTCAGTGAGTTGACTTAGGGGTATAAGTGCCTATAATCCCGGCTCTTTTGGGCCCGGCAGGTCAATTCTTAACGATACCGATATTGAAAGAGGAGTTACGGCATTGGCACGTATTGCGGGTGTAAACATTCCGACGCAGAAAAGGGTTCAAATCGCCTTGACCTACATTCATGGTATTGGGCGGACCAAAGCGAAGGAAATTTGTGAAAAAACGGGCGTTCCCGACGATCGGCGCGTGAGCCAGCTCACCGATGATGAGGTGATGAAAATCCGCGAGTTGATCGATTCTGACTACCAAGTCGAGGGCGATCTGCGCCGTGAAGTCGCAATGAACATTAAGCGATTGATGGATCTGGGCTGTTATCGCGGCTTGCGCCATCGGCGCGGTTTGCCGGTACGGGGTCAGCGGACCCATACCAATGCCCGGACGCGTAAAGGCCCGGCTAAATCAATCGCCGGTAAGAAGAAAACACCCAAAGGTTAATTTCGACGGATAGCATTCGTTAAAGAGAATTTTGAGGATCATTGATGGCAAAACCTACAACGCAAAGAACACGCCGCCGGGAAAAGAAAAATATTGTGTCCGGCGTGGCTCATGTGAATGCATCGTTTAACAATACGGTTGTGACGATCTCGGATGCCCAAGGGAATGCAATTTCCTGGTCGTCCGCTGGCAGCCAAGGCTTTAAGGGTTCGCGCAAATCGACGCCGTATGCGGCGCAAATGGCAGGTGAAGCCGCTGGCCAAAAAGCGATGGAGCACGGCATGAAAACATTGGAAGTCGAGGTTAAGGGGCCCGGCTCCGGTCGTGAATCAGCCTTGCGCGCGTTGCAGACAGTTGGTTTTACGATCACCGCGATCCGTGATGTTACGGCCATACCGCATAATGGTTGCCGGCCACGAAAACGGCGCCGTGTGTAATTTTTGAGTAATTGGTTTGTTCGGACTGAATTTATTTTTCAGGCTGAATTTAAAATAGGCCTTTGTGGCCGTACCGTTTTAAAACGTATAGACGTGAGGTTCCTCTCGTGATTCAGAAAAATTGGCAAGAACTGATTAAACCGGCAAAGTTGGATATCGTTCCCGGTGGCGATCCGTCCCGTACAGCAACTATTGTTGCCGAGCCGCTTGAGCGGGGCTTCGGCCTGACGTTGGGTAATGCGCTACGGCGAATTTTATTATCGTCGCTTCAAGGCGGGGCCGTGACGTCTGTGCAAATAGAGAGTGTTTTGCATGAATTCTCGACGATTCCGGGTGTCCGCGAAGACGTCACCGATATCATCCTGAATATTAAGTCCATGGGCTTGCGAATGAATGCCGAAGGGCCAAAACGAATGACGTTGAATATCGACGGCCCGGGTGAGGTGAAAGCCAGCATGATTGAAACCGGTCCGGACATTTCGGTGATGGACCCGGATTTGGTCATTTGTACGCTGGATGAGGGTGCCAAATTGTCCATGGAGCTTACCGCGGAGCTTGGTAAGGGCTATGTGCCCGCCGGTCAGAACCGCGCGGAAGAATCGCCCATTGGCTTGATTCCGATCGATGCCGTATTCTCACCGGTACGAAAAGTTACTTATAAAGTTGAGAATACGCGTGTCGGCCAAGACACCGATTACGATAAGCTTTCTTTGGAAGTGACAACGAACGGTGCCGTCACCCCTGAAGATGCCGTCGCACTTGCTGCCCGGATTATGCAGGATCAACTGCAGCTCTTTATCAACTTCGAAGAGCCGCAAGCGGTTAAGGTCGAGGAAGAGCAGGAAGAACTGCCGTTTAACCGCAATCTGCTCCGTAAAGTCGACGAACTTGAGCTTTCTGTCCGTTCG
>CALINB010000103.1 GCA_938045325.1 uncultured Rhodospirillales bacterium
GACGGCGCCGCCGTGCGCATCCTCAATGACGACGACGAGCTTGAGCGCAAAGACGATTTACGCGGTAAGCCAAAAGACTGATTATTTCGCTGCGGCCCGGTTAGTTTCCAGTTTTTTGTTGACCAAGGCGACGGTTGCATCGACGGAATCGTTTTGCATGCCCTTCATTTTGCCGATGCTTTGCACCAACATATCGACCCGCTCAATATTCGGTGCGCCGGCGTAAATCGCACGCGCCGCGGATGAAGGGTTAACCAGGCTTAATGCCGCTTTCGCATATTTATCGAATGGCACCAGGTCTTTTTCATCAGCACCAAGCGATTTGCAAAGCTCGACGACATACGCATAGACCGATTTTGAGGCCTCAATGTCATCATGTACGGCCGCTTTGATGGCACGCGCTTCATCGCCTTCCTGGATACAGCGGTAATTGCCGGTCAGCAGCATGTTCCATTTGGCGAGCGGCACGAAGATGCCGTCATGGACCCGAAGCTTAACCGGCAGTTCCAATTTTTCACCATCAACGTCGTAACGGATGGCTTGGATACCTGCCTCGAGGTCGTGCAGAATTTGCGTGTGTTCATCGGACTCAAAACGCGCGACCTTGAAGTTTGTCGGCAGGCCGACTTGGAGTACGTTAATGGGCTCGGTCGGTGGGCGAAAGGCTTGAGCATCAGGGCTGGCGAGCGTGACCAGATCGGGATTGAAGCTGTCCCAGACGGACGCGTCGGTGTAACAATGACTAAGCTTGTCGACATCCAGGCCCGGGATGCGCCGAAGATAAGGTGGCGGTGGCATGTTCATGATCGACATGCACGGTACGCCGGATTTTGCAACTTTATCGAGCAACTCTTTCACGCCGGGCGAGCGGTATTGGGGCTCTTGCATCGCCAAACCAATCAGATCGTAATCGCTGGGGTTCATTTCATCCGTGCCGCCGGCGCTTAAGTTGCCGGGTGCGTTTTTCGAATTAAGCTCGACCGGTTCATCGCGGCCACGGACAGGCAAGCGGACAATGCTTCCGTCTTTATTGATCAGGTCTGCTTCTTCCGGCAGGCACAATAATTTAACGTTATGCCCGGCGAGAACCAGCTTCGCGCCTAACAGCGAGCCGTAAGACGCGCCAAAGATCAGAATATTGTATTGCTTGCTCATAGCCGGCTTCCTTTACTTATTTAATTTTGACTGATTAAGCTCTTTGTCTTCGAGAATCGATTTCGGTGGCCAATCCTCAGAGATGTTTTTAAACGAAAGATAAACAAATTCTTCATCGCCCTTGTTTTTGAAATGGTGAAGCGTGCCGGCAGGAATATGGACGATGTCACCGACAGTGACGGTTTTTTCCTCATCCCCGACACGAAACCAGGCGGTCCCCGAAACGACATTAATCAATTGCTCGCAGCCATGGGTATGGGGCCGGGCTTCATCACCGGGCTGATTGACCGAGCGATTCAGCGTAATGTTCTCGCCGATAATAATGCTGGCGATCGAATCCGTCGCCGCGACGAGATTTTTCTTCGTCATTTCATCCCAGTTATAAAACGGCATGGATGCGCCTCTATGAAAAATACCCTTGTCTAGAATGTAAATTATCAGGCCGAGGACGGCAAATACACAGGTACAGGCGGTGCAGGCTGGCTTTTACACCTCCTATACACCTAAAGAGCCACGCCAACTGCCGACTTAAATTGCGCCCATAGGGGAAAATTGAGAAAAATTCGTGACTTTCAGGTATTGCAATGTGGCGATATTCAGAACAAACTATCGCCACATTTAGTGGGTTTAATAACCATATCGTGTTGTTGTCTCTTCATCAGGATAACAACTGGGTTTGAAGCGGGCGGCGTAAATCCGCCTTTTGAGAGTATTTTACATTAGGGAGGAAATCTTATGAGAATTTTAGTATTTTCTGTTGCTGCGGCCGTCGGGCTGACGTGTTTGAATGTGCCAACCCCGGCATATAGCGATTCGAAACAATATACCTTGGCCATAGGCTCGCGCTCCGGCACCATGGGCCGGCTCGGCGCGGCTTTGCAGGGTGTCATTAATAAACACCAAAATGAATTCAAGGTAAGCATCGTTCCTGGCGGCGGCAGGGCCAATCCGGCCCGTGTCGGCGGCGGTGGAGCCGACTTCGGGTTTTCGTTTTCGAATATGTTCAAAGCGGCCCGCAAAGGCGGCTTCCCGTATAAGAAAGACTATAAAAACCTTCGCCATATCGCGATGTTTTGGCAGTCCTGTTATCACCAATACATTTCGAAGGATCTCTACGATTCCGGGATTAAAACATGGGATGACATCGTCGCTTCGAAAAAGCCTCTGAAGCTCGGCCCGAATAAAAAAGGCACGAGTTCGGAATTCATCAGTGCGTTGATCGTCAAGCATTTGGCGGGCGGTTACAAAACGCTGGAAAACCGTGGTTTCAAGTTGTTGTTCTCGGGTGCGGGCGCCAGCTCGCGGGCAATTTCATCGCGGCAAATCGACATGTATGCTCATAACTCGGGTATTCCGAACGGTGCCGGCATCAAAGCGCACCTTTCGCGGGACCTGACGTTCATGGACATGTCGCCGAAGGTGAAAAAGATGCTGGCTAAACATCAATTTACGCCATGCACGATCCCCGGCGGCACCTATAAGGGCGCTAAAACGGACAAGCACTCGATGGGTGCAAGCGGCGTCCTGATGACCACGGACAAAATGCCCGCGAAGACAGTCTATAATTTCTTGAAAGCAGCGTTCGCCAATAAGAAAACCCTGAACAATGCTCATAAAATTTTCAAGAAATGGACACCGAAACGTGCGAGCACGGACTTAGGCCTTCCGATGCATCCGGGCGCTAAGAAATTTTATAAAGAAGCCGGTGCCATGTAAGCTGATTCGGCAAATAATATTTCTGTAAGATTCCCCCGTGTGAGGCTATAGTGCGCCCTGCACGGGGGATTTTTTTATGGAATTCAAAGTCAAAAAAAGAACACCTTTGGAATACGTCATTTTGGCGCTTGCCGTGGCGATGTCCTATTGGCACCTAGAAATCGCCTATACGGGTGGCTATGAAGCCCTGCATCAACGGTCAGTGACGTATATCATGGGGATCGCGTTGATCTATATGATTTATCGCGAGCCCAAAGGTGGTTTGTGGCAAAATATCGTTTCCGGCATTTTATTTGCTCTTGCTGTTTCTTCCGTCGGTTATGTGGTTTTTCAAAATGATTATTTTCTCGGCCGCATACCGCTCGTCGATCCGCTTCGGCCCATGGACATGGTGTTTGGATCGATTTGTATGCTCCTGACATGGGAAGCGACCCGGCGGACCATCAATACGGCTTTACCGCTGCTCTCGATGTTCTTCATCATCTACACGTACTTCGGTCAGTATTTTCCGTGGGAGCTGGCGCATAAAGGCGCAAGTTTCGAACGTATTATCGACCACCATTACATGACGACTGACGGTTTATGGACGTTACCGATTGGCGTTTTCTCGATTTATATATTTCTCTTTGTTTTGTTCGGCGCGTTCCTGGAGCGCTTAGGCGCGGCTGATTTTTATGTCAAGCTGTCGATCGCCGTTGCCGGTCATTTGCGTGGCGGTCCTGCGAAAGCAGCTATTTTCGCCAGTGGCATGACCGGCTCCATCACCGGCAGTTCAAACGCAAATATCGCTACGACGGGACCTTTCACGATTCCGTTGATGAAGCGAACTGGTTTCAAACCCGAAACGGCGGCTGGTATCGAAACGGCGGCATCCACGGGCGGGCAGATCATGCCGCCGATTATGGGCACGTCCGCGTTTCTCATTGTCGAATTTACCGGTATTTCTTATTGGGAAGTCATCAAAGTCTCGGTATTGCCGGCCATTCTTTATTTTTTATCTGTGTATGCCATCATTCATTTGGAAGCGCGCAAGAACGGTATCGTCGGCATGCCCAAGAAAGACGTGCCGCCAGTGTGGCCGGTCATTAAGGAAGGCTGGTACTATCTGCTACCGATTATCATCATTTTAGCCATCATCATGACCGGGCGGCCCGTTCCGCAAGCTGGCACCGCCGGTATTCTCAGTGTCGTCGTGATTGCCGCCATCAAAGGCGGGTGGGCGCTTTATCAAAGTCACCGGGAAACTGCCCTGACGGCAATGCAGGTCATGAAAGCGGTCGGTTACGGTTTCTGGCAAATGCTTGAAGCTATGGAGACCGGCGCGCGGCGATCGCTGCCGATCATGGCGGCCTGCGGCGCGGTCGGTGTCATTATGGGCGTGCTATATCAGTCCGGCCTGGGCGTGAAGTTCTCATCGATGGTCGTGCTTTTAGCTTATGGCAGTTTGCTGCTCGGTATCATCGTGGTCGGTTTTGCATCCTTCGTACTCGGTATGGGGCTGCCGACGAGTGCCGCCTATATCGTGCTCTCGGTCATGGCGGTGCCAGCTTTGTTGGATCTCGGTGAGCCGTATGGCTTGTCGCTGCTGGCGGCGCACTTGATCGTTTTTTGGTTCAGCCTCGACAGTTGCTTTACCCCGCCGGTGTGCGTGCCGGCCTACACCGCCGCCGGGATCGCCGGCGCAAAGCCGAATAAGGCAGCGTGGGCGGCCTTCCGGACGGCAAAAGGCATGTATGTCGTACCGCTGATGTTCGGTTTTACTCCGATCTTGATGCTTGGTAAGCCATGGCCGCTGATCGAGACATTCGTTGCCGCGGTTATCGGTTTCCTTGCGCTGGCGGCGGTAATCGTCGGCTTCCTTTATGTGAAAATCGGCATCCTCGAGCGCTGCTTGTTGGCGATTGCGGCCTTGATGCTGTTCTGGCCGGCCTGGTGGCTTCATACCGCCGGCGCAGCTTTGTTCGCTATAATATTTTTATCGCAGCGTTTCCGGTACACCAAAGAGTTCGGCGTCGCGCCGTCTCGGAATACGTAACCGTCCCTTATGGTTCCAGAAACAATCGCTTGTCGTGTCCGGCGGGGCGGCCGTTGTTAAGCGTTTCCAAAATCCAATCGGCGATGGCCGGGTAAATGTCCGCCGCCACTTCCCCCATCGGGTGGAATGTATCTTCATACATCCAAAGTTCCTTCGGGCAATTAAGGCGATCCATCCACTTTTCGACGTCTTCGGGCGGACACAGTTCGTCAAGCTCACCAGCGACGAGAAGATACGGTGTGTTAAGCTTATCACCGGCGGCAAAAAAGAAGTCATCCATTTCATCAGCGTATTGATCAAACTCGGCTTCGTCGCTGATGTTCGTCATGTACATATAGATGCGTTTAAAGTTCGGTTGTGCCTGATTGAAGATAATGTCGGTCGGGCACACATTCGCCATCTGGCCGACACAGCATTTCAGCCGTTCATCATAAGCGGCGATTTCGACCGAATAGCGCGATCCCATAGATGTGCCGAAAATACCGATTTTATTGGCATCGACATCGTCGCGGGCAACAAGGGCATCCACGACACACTTGCCGGCGCGGGAATACTTGCCGATGGTTTGCCAAACCTTGTTGATGTTGCACTCCCCCTGGCCGGGCCCATCCATGACGCAGATATTCATGCCGCGTCTCGTGAAGTCGTTGTTATAGGGGTTAGGGGAATCTTCTTTGATGGCGTCCATGCCCGGCAGGTACAACACTGTCGGTTTTGCGCCTTCGCCGGGGGCCGCGTGAAACAGGCAATAGGCTTTTTCGCCGTCACCGATATCCACTTCGAATTTCGTGACTGAACCACCGAGAATTTCGATCAGTCGATTGTAGCAACGGACGACGCTGGCGTGGGCATCGATTTTTGTTTGATTGCCGTCGACGGGAATCAAGTGTTGGACGCGTCCCCAATACAAGGCGGCGCGGTGGTAATGCCCACCCGCCGTAACGAGCCGACCTTCCGCATCGGCGGCTTTTGCGAGTTCTTCCTGTTTCTTAGCGACCCGGGCCCATTCTTTCGGAAACGTTCGACGGCTTTTGACACGGCTATAAACGCGTTCCAGGTCGCCGTATTTGTACCCGCGCTCCATGCGCCCGCCCATAATACCCGGATGGAGGACGTCTTCATTATCGGACATTTTTAACAGGCTATCGAAAATCCAGCCTTGATTGGCGCGTGGCCCTTGTTTGCGCATGACATGATCTCCCGAAAAAAATTTGTTTATTTTAAGTTTATTATTTCAAATAAGTGACCTGCTCGAGTTTACTTTCGTCGACCTCGACACCGAGCCCGGGACGGTCGCTGACGGTAACTTCGCCATTCACGACCTTCAGCGGATTTTTGCAGATGTCGAACTGCAGATAATGGCTGGTGATGCTCATATCCCAATCGAGTTGCGGGGCGACTAAGGCTAAATGAACGTTTGCGGAACCGGAAATGCTTGTTTCGGCCACCTTGCCGGCAATATTGACGTGAAATCCTTTGTCCGCGCTTAAGTGGCAAGCCTTCGAGACTTGAGTGATCCCGCCGAGTTTAATGCATTTAAGGCTGCCGCCGATCGCCGCGCCGGCTTTTAGGTGGATTTCGATATCGCTGAGTTTATGAATGCCTTCATCGGCGCCGATGGGAATGCCGCATGCTTTAGAAATTTCAGTCATGCCGGCGATGTCAGTGCCATCGATGGGTTGCTCGAAAAAATCGAGTCCGGCATCTTGAGCGCCCCGGGCGTAAATCAATCCGTCTTTGAGGGAAAAACCCTGATTGGCATCGGCCGAAATCGTCATGTCCTTACCGAGGGCCTCGCAGACCGCTTTGCTGCGGGCGAGGTCTTCTTCCGGCGTGGCGACACCGACTTTGACTTTAAAAGCGCGAAAACCTTCATCCTGTTTGGCGAGGCCGGCTTCGACGTCGCTTTTCAGGACGGCGTCGGCCAGCAGCCAAAGAACAGTTGCCTGATCGCGGTGCTTGCCGCCCAACAGATCGTAAACCGGCTTGCCGGACCGTTTGCCGAATATATCGTAAACGGCGCTATCCATTGCGGCTTTCGCGCCCTCGTTGGCAATCATTAGCGGATGGATGTGTTGAAAAAATTCACTCGGGTCCTCAAGCTCGAACCCTTCGGTTTGCGGCATCATAAACTTAACAGCGGCGACCATGCTTTCGACCGTTTCGCCCGTCATCGTCGGTGCCGTTGTCGACTCGCCCCAACCGATATTACCGTCGGTATCTTCGATACGAACGACGAGGCTTTCGGCATCAGTGATGACAATCCCCGCCATTTTGATCGGTTTGATCATGGGGATGCGAATGCCAAGGGGCGTGATGCTTTTGATTTTCATGATCGAATTTTTCTATGAATTATGACAATTCCGAAACGTCGATCGGCAGTTTCACTTCTTCACCGCGGGCCGCCGACAGGTCCATCGCTTGGGTTAACATCAGGTTTTTGTGTCCTTCTTCAAACGTCGCATGAGGTGTCTCGGCTCCCATATGAATGCGTGAGAACCAGGCGTTGGTTTCTTCGCGCATCGGCCCCCATAATTGCTTATTCCAAATATCGCCCGGCGGGTAGCTGGTCAGGAAGTCGACATGCCGTTCGAACGCCGGTTTAAAGCCCTCGGGGCTATAGCCCGAACCCTGCGGCACTTCCGTCGCCATGACGAGATCGCGGTGTGTGTCTTCAATATCGATGACCCCTTTGGTGCCGACGATACCGATTTCGATGCCGTAAACCGAGCCCGGCCAAACTTCCGGGAGCGCCCAACTGATGTTCATGCTCCAAATCGTGCCATCGTCCATCGTGAACAATCCAAACGTGGAATCTTTGGTTCCGTGCTGCGATAAAACCGTGTCGACGGAGCGGGCATAAACCGACACCGGCGTTTTGCCTTCCATCAGCCATAACGACATATCGAGGCTATGGGTGCCGGACACGACCATGGGTGTTAAATGCGCCCGGTCGTTGGTGCGCCGGGTTGTGGCAAGCGGCACCATTCGATTCATGAAAGCGCGGGTGACGACCGATGTCACATCGCCAATTTGCCCGGTCACAAGACGCTCTTTGATCGTGAGAAAGCGGCGGCGAAAACGCTGTGTGTAGCCGATGACGGCGTCGAGCCCGGACTCGCGGATGGCATTAGCAACCTGTTCGGACTCGCGGGCGTCCGTGGCGAGCGGTTTTTCGATAAACATGACATGGCCGTTTTCAACCGCGCTCAAACAGGGTCCGGCGTGATGGTTTTCGTCGGTGGCGATAATCGCGGCATTCACCTCGGGGCGCTCTAAAAGCTCCGTGTATGACGTGGTGAAGAAATCGGCCTTACAATCCTCGGCCAGCCGTTTGCCGATATCTTCGTCGATATCGCAGAGACCGATCCAGCCGACGCCGGGATATTGCCGGGCAAACATGGCGCGAATGCGACCGACCGTGCCGCAGCCGACGATTGCGAGGCCGATGCCGTCTTTTGTGTCTCCAGTCATGGGAAATTCCTTTAGATGCTATTATTGTTTAGAGATGAAGCTGTCTATATGATTTACAGTCGAAAGTCATGAATCGTTATTTTAAGCTTGCATATTATTATCTCAAGCTTCGGCTCGTTGTCCGATTGAGAAAACGATTCCTGATCAAGGTTCTTCATCGTGAAGCCCCGCTTCTGGCGTCGACTCTTTCGAAAGCAGGGCTGTCTGTAAAGGCCTGGATTCAAGACGTCCGTCAAAATCCGTCACTTTATACACATCCGGCTGAAACCAGTCTTTTGACGTTGAAAAATCAAGCTCCACAATTCGTCACGGCGACAGTGGCAGCCGCCGACAAGGTCGTGGCGCACGAATTCGATATGCTTGGCAGTGGGCCCTTCAAACCCGTTGATCCGGACCGCAAAACCTCACCCGACGGTTATGAGCCGATCGACTGGTATCTCGATCCTGTCGCCGGCCTGAGATTTCCTCAAGGCATCATTTGTACGGACTGGGACCTCTTCAAAATGCGTCCTGGTTTGGCCGATATCAAACTGCCTTGGGAACTGGCGCGGTGTCAGCACTGGCCGGTTTTGGGTCAGGCCTACCAACTGACCCATGATGAAAAATACGCGATTGAAATGGCCCGGCAGTTGGATGACTTCACGGAAGTTAATCCCGTGGGTATCGGTATTCATTGGACCTGCACCATGGATGTCGCCTTGCGGGCGTCTAGCTGGGCCATCGGGCTTGAACTGATCCGGCATGCAAAAAGCCTTGATGAGGATTTTTGGCTGCGCGCTTACGATGCGTTGTATGTCCACGGCCTCTTTATCCGTCATAATCTGGAAAATATTTCGGAGGTCTCGACCAATCATTTTCTAAGTAACCTTGTCGGATTATTTTATGTGTCGGCTATCTTCCACGCATTGCCGGAAGGCCGGGAATGGCGGCAGTTTTGCCGTGAACACTTGGAACACGAGATGCAAAATCAAGTGCTTGAAGATGGTGCTGATTTTGAATCATCGATTCCGTACCACCGGTTGGCGGTGGAATTATTTTTAGGTGCTGCCCGGCTTGCGGACGTTTCAGGCGAACCGCTTTCCAAGGCATATCGGCAGCGGTTAAACAGCATGCTGGATTACATGTTGGGCGTGTTGCGCCCAGACGGTTTGATGCCGCAATGCGGCGATGCCGACGATGGCCGGCTGCATATTTTCACGCATTATGGAAACTGGACACCGCAAGATCCCCGGCATGTGTTTGCACCGGCGGCCTGTATTCTCGAGCGCCCGGATTTATTAAAACACGCCGGAACCGATGGTTTATGGGAAGCCGCCTGGTGGGGGCTCGATACCGACGGGTTAAACATTTCGGAAAATTCTTTACCGCCGGTCAGCCAGTTGTTTTCCGATGCCGGTCACGCGGTATACCGAAACAACGGTACGTACTTGATCGTGACAAACAGTGTCGTCGGCACAAATGGGCTTGGCAACCACAAGCATAACGACCAATTGGGGTTTGAGTTTCACGCACAGGGTGTGCCGTTGTTGGTCGACCCCGGCAGCTATGTTTATACGTCCGATCCGGATGCACGGAACATGTTCCGCGGCACGGGGTATCACAACACGATCAAAATTGACGGAACCGAGCAAAACGATATGAACCCGGCATGGTTTTTCCGGATGTTCGATTCCGGTACGCCGGAGCATGTGTCGTTTGCCGATAACGGCAACACGGTTGAGTATCACGGCCGTCACATCGGTTACCAACGGCTTAATCCGCCGGTCGTTCACGAACGCCGTTTTAGGCTGCTGAAAGACGAAAATGTCCTGCTGATTGCCGATATCGTGAAAGGCGAGGGACAGCATACTCTTGAATGGCATTTTCACTGTGCGCCGGGCCTGCAGATCAGTGACGAGGGGGCGGGGCGAGTTCATCTTGCCGGCGATCATCAAACCTACGGCCTGATCAGTTTTGAGCGTTTATTGAGTACGCTTCATGAGGCTTGGTATTCGCCGTCTTATGGCAAAAAGTTGCGCTGTACCGCCGTTGATTTTCGCGCTGTGACGAGTTTGAACGGGGCTTCTTTTTGGGGCTTTGCCGTCGCTCCCGCCGATTGGCTTGAACGCCCCGAAAGCAAGCAGACGATGGACAGGTTTTTGGCGGAAATCAGCGAACTATAGGCGGATAAGGCAGCGCGGTACCGGCAAAATTGAATTTAATCGATGCTGATAGCGCGAGATTCGGGCTGGTGGGACGAAAATCATGCATGGGGTGGGCTCGTATCGCTTAAAAAATGCATAAATAGGTAC
>CALINB010000104.1 GCA_938045325.1 uncultured Rhodospirillales bacterium
TCGGCGGGCCGCGTGCAATCGGTCGCCCTGCGATTGATTTGCGAACGCGAAACCGAAATCGAAGCCTTTAAGCCGGACGAATATTGGTCCATCGAAGTCACCCTGGAAACGCCGAAAGGTGAACCCTTCACGGCGCAACTGACCCAACTCGAAGGCGAGAAGCTCAAAAAGCTCAGCATCGCCAACCAAGAACAAGCCGATAACGCCGTCGCGCTGATCCGCGCCGCCAACTACAAAGCTGCCGAGGTCGAGCGTAAACAAGTACGCCGGAATCCGCCGCCGCCGTTTATTACCTCGACCTTGCAGCAGGAAGCCGCTCGCAAGCTGTATTTCAATGCGCGGCGCACGATGCAGGTCGCACAAAAACTTTATGAAGGTGTCGACATCGGCGGTGAAACGGTCGGCCTGATTACCTATATGCGGACCGACGGTGTCACATTGGCGCAGGAAGCCATTACCGGCGCGCGTGAAGTTATCAGCAAGGAATTCGGTGCCGAGTATGTGCCGCCTGAGCCCCGGGTGTTTAAAAGCAAAGCGAAAAACGCTCAGGAAGCGCACGAAGCCGTCCGCCCGACAGACCTCGCCCGGCGCCCTGATGACGTCGCTAAATATCTAGATCAGGAACAATACAAGCTTTACGAACTCATTTGGAAACGTACCGTTGCCTGCCAAATGGCCTCGGCGGTTTTGGATCAAGTCGGCATCAACATTCCGGCCGATGACGGAAAAACCGTGCTGCGTGCCACCGGTTCTGTCGTCACGTTCGACGGCTTCTTTAAAGTGTATCAAGAGGGCCAAGACGACACCGATCAAAACGACGATAAGGATAAAGGCGATTCCAAGGATCGCATTCTGCCGGCCATCAACGAAAACGATCCGCTCAGTCAGAAAGACATCAAACCAGAACAGCACTTCACACAACCGCCACCGCGTTATTCTGAAGCAAGCTTGGTTAAAAAACTCGAAGAGCTGGGCATTGGCCGGCCCTCGACCTACGCATCGATCATCTCCGTTCTGCAGGACCGTAATTATGTCCGCATCGAAAAACGCCGGTTCATTCCCGGCGACCGGGGCCGGTTAGTCACGGCGTTTCTATCCAGCTTCTTTACGCGGTACGTCGAATACAATTTTACCGCCGAGCTTGAAAACGAACTCGACGAAATTACCGAAGGCAAAGTGAACTGGAAAAAAGTTCTCAAGGATTTCTGGTCGGCCTTCAGCAGTGCAGTCGGTGAAACCAAGGACCTTCGCATCCGCGAGGTGCTCGACACGCTTGATGAATTACTCGGTCCGCACTTTTTCCCCGAGTCGTCGAACGGCAAAGACCCGCGCGCATGCGGTGCCTGTGACGACGGCCGGCTGAATTTAAAACTCGGCAAATTCGGCGCCTTTATCGGCTGCTCGAATTACCCCGACTGCCGTTTCACCCGGCCGTTGGAAGTCGTCGACGGCGAAGGCGACGGTGTCGGCAGCCTGCCCAAAAATTTAGGCAAAGATCCGGAAACTGAACTAGACATCACCTTACGCAAAGGCCCCTATGGGTTTTATTTGCAACGGGGCGAGCCCATCGGCGAAGGCGACGATCAAGTTAAGCCGAAACGCACGGCCCTGCCGAAAACGTATGCACCGTCCGATGTCGATCTTGAGCTCGCCTTGGCTTTATTGTCCCTACCGCGACGGCTCGGGCATCACCCGGAAACCAACAAAGTCATCGCCGCCGGCATCGGTCGTTTCGGTCCGTATATTCGGCATGATCAAAACTACGTTTCGCTTAAGGGTGATGATGACGTCTTAACGATTGGATTGAATCGGGCCGTCACGTTAATCGCCGATGCGCCGAAAAAAGAGCCGCCGAAAGAAGTCGCAAAACACCCCGATGACGGCAAGCCGATCACCATTCGCACCGGGCGTTACGGACCTTACCTGCAACACGGCACGCTACGTGCGGCATTGCCCAAAGATAAAAGCGAAGACGACATCACGCTTGAAATAGCCCTGGAGCTTTTGGCGGCAAAAGCGAAAAAAAGTCCGCAAAAGAAAACCAAGAAAAAGGCGGCAAAGAAAAAAGCGACAAAAAAGAAGGCCACGAAAAAGAAAACCGCTAAGAAAAAAACAGCGAAGAAAAAAGCGAAAAGCGATACGAAAACCGAAGATTCCGAAGACACAGCCTCTCCTGAAACTGTTGTCAGCGATTAACTTCTTTAAGATCGGCCCTGATTGTTGTGGCTAAATCAAAAAAAACGACCAAACAGAAAGCCGCGCCTTTCCCCAGCCGCGATGAAATTCTTCAATACGTTTTAGACAACCCCCAGCACGTCGGCAAAAGAGATATTGCCCGAGCTTTTCGACTTAATTCCAAACAACGCATCGCCCTAAAACACGTCCTTAAAGAGCTTGAGAACGACGGCTTAATCGGCCGCCAGCGCGGTCGCCGGTATGCCCCGCCGGAAGCCCTCCCCTCGGTCACCGTGCTCGAAGTAACCGGCATGGATGATGACGGCGAGCTTCTCGCCCGGCCTGTCAACTGGGATAATGATTCCCCGCCACCCACTATTTATGTATTGCCTGACAAGAAAGAAGGGGCTGCACTCGGCATTGGCGAACACATTCTCGCCCGTCTCAGCCGCGCCGGATCATCAAGTTATGAAGCGCGGACGATCAAGCGCCTGAAACCCCCGCCGAAACAAGTTCTCGGAATGTACCGCGCCGGCCCGAACGGCCAAGGTCGGTTAGTCCCGACAAATAAAAGAAATCGCCAGGAACTTATTATCGCTAAAGAAAATACAAACGGTGCCAAGCCAGGAGACCTGGTTATTGCCGAAATTCTGCCTGGACGGCCGTTCGGGTTACGGCACGGCAAAATCAGCGAGCGGATCGATCAAACGCAAGGCACCCAACTCATCAGCACCATCGCTCTGCACGAATACGACATCCCGATTGAATTCACACCCGAAGCCCTCAATGAAGCCAAGGCGGCAAAAGCGGCCCCTTTAGCCGACAGGGATGATCTCCGCGATATCCCACTCGTTACGATAGACGGTGCCGACGCCCGCGATTTCGATGATGCGGTTTGGGCAGAAGCCGATCCGAATCCGGACAACATCGGCGGCTGGCACGTGATTGTCGCCATCGCCGATGTCGCTTGGTATGTCCACCCGGGATCGCCCTTAGACACTTGCGCCTACGAACGCGGCAACTCGGTTTATCTGCCCGACAAAGTCGTGCCGATGTTGCCTGAAGAATTGTCGAACGGCTGGTGCAGTTTAAAGCCGAACGAAGACCGACCTTGCATGTACGTTCATCTGTGGTTTGACAAGCAAGGCCGAAAAATTCGTCATAAATTCGGCCGCGCCTTGATGCGTTCCACCGCACGATTAACTTACGAGCAGGTTCAAGCCGCTTACGATGGAAACACGGATGAACATACCGCATCCTTGCGCGACACCGTAATTGCCCCGCTCTATGGCGCCTATGAAGCACTGGCAAACGCGCGGGAACAACGGGGCGTTCTCAACCTGGATCTGCCCGAACATCAAATCATGATCGACGATTCGGGCAACGTGACTGGCGTATCTTTGCGCGCCCGATACGACAGCCACCGGTTAATTGAAGAATTCATGATTAGCGCCAACGTCGCAGCAGCTGAGACTTTAGAAAAACAACACCAGCCCTGCATGTACCGCATTCACGATGAACCGTCGCCGGAAAAACTTGAAGCCTTGCGAATTTTATTGGACGGAATCGGT
>CALINB010000105.1 GCA_938045325.1 uncultured Rhodospirillales bacterium
ATACAGTACGTCTTCGATCCGTTGCCAGAGCTTATTGAGGCTTTGCTTGTTCGTCACCGGGCCGCCGTTGGCGTCCTGCACCAAAAACGTATCGAGCGCCATCCCGTTTGTCAGCGTAATGATTTTCGCATCCACAATTGATGCGCTGGCAAGAGAAATGGCCCCCGCAATTTTGGCAAACAATCCTGGATGGTCGGCGGTGTAAATCACGAACTCCGTGGCGTCCCGCTCAGGCTGCACGCGGGTTTCAATATGCAGGTTCAGCCCTTTCGATTCGGCGGTCTTAATAATATGCGCATGATGCCAATGGGTTTCCGTGTCGAACGACAACCAATAATGCGGATACCCGCGAGCCAGATGCTCTTCGATTTCCGCCTCGGTCCAATTCGTCAACCGTTCGCGCAAGGCATGTTTAGCGCTTTCAACGCGGCTCGAGCGTAATTCGGCATCGGCGCCGCCGGTCATCACCTCCAAAGCCCGCTGGTAAAGTTCACGCAACAACCCCGCTTTCCAGGCATTCCAAACGTTGGGGCCAACCGCGCGAATATCGACGACGGTCAACACCAGCAGTAAGCGCAAGCGTTCAGGCGACTGCACGAGGGCAACAAAGTCAGTAACGGTTTTCGGGTCGTCCAGATCACGCTTAAAGGCCGTGTTACTCATCGCCAGATGATGCAGGACAAGCCAGGATACGGTTTCTGTATCCCATTCGCTCAGACCAAAACGAGGGCCAAGCTTCAGGGCTATCTTGGCGCCGATCTCCGAATGATCGCCGCCCCGGCCCTTGGCGATATCGTGCAGCAATACCGATACGAACAAGGCATCACGCGATTGCACTTCATGGATGACTTCGCTGGATAAGGGGTGTTCGTCAATCAGCTCTCCGCTTTCAATTTGGTGCAAGATGCCAATGGCGCGAATGGTGTGTTCATCGACCGTATACACATGATACATGTCGTATTGCATTTGCGCGACAACCCGGCCGAAATCCGTTAAGAATCGGCCGAACACACCGGCCTCGTTAAGACGGCGTAGCGCCAGCGCCGAGCCTTTTTTAGCCGTCAGCATGTCCATGAACAGCCGATTGGCCTCTTCATCGTTCCGAACCGCTTTTTTGATGCAACCGAGGTTTTGCGTAACCAGGCGTAACGCATGGGGGTGAATATCCACGCCCTGCTTCATGGCAATATGGAACAGCTTTAATAAATTCACCGGATTTTTCGAAAAGACATTTTCGTCTTTGACGGTCAATCGGTCACCGTCGATGGAAAAACCGGGCTCGTTAAATTTGCGGAATGAGAACGACGGCATGCGGAACCGGCTTTTCTTTTGCTGGTCCTCAAGAACCGCACACAAAATCCGCGTTAAATCGCCGATGTCCTTGGCGACTAAAAAGTAATGCTTCATGAAGCGCTCGACACCCTTCATGCCGGCGTGATCGGTGTACCCCATGCGCTCGCCGATTGCCGTCTGTACATCAAAGCCGAGACGGTCTTCCGGCCTGCCGGTGAGGTAGTGTAAATGACAACGAACCGTCCACAAAAAATTTTGCGCTTTGGAAAACAATCGGGCGTCTTCTTTAGTAAAAATACTTTTTTCAACGAGATCCGGCACACTGTCGACTTGATAAATATATTTGGCAATCCAAATCAACGAATGCAGGTCGCGCAAACCGCCTTTGCCTTCTTTAATGTTGGGCTCAAGCACATAACGCGTATCGCCCATCCGGTCATGACGCTCATCGCGTTCGGCCAACTTGGCCTCGACAAAATCGTTACCGCCGGCGGCGACAATATTTTTTTGAAATCGCGCTGAAAAATGATCGAATAAATCTTTGTCGCCCCAAAGCCAGCGCGCCTCCAGCAATGACGTGCATATCGTCATGTCGTCCTTTGCAAGCCGGATCGCATCGTCGACGGAGCGCGTCGCATGGCCAACCTTCAATCCCAAATCCCACAACAGATACAGCATAAACTCGACGACCTGTTCGGTGTGGGGTGTTTGCTTGTAAGGCGTGATAAACATCAGATCGATGTCCGAGTACGGTGCAAGATCACCTCGGCCATAACCGCCGGTCGCGGCAATCGCGATCTGTTCGCCTTTTGTCGGATTGGCGACGGGGTAAACATACTTCACGGTGAAGTCGTGCAAGGTCCTGATCAGCTGATCGATCAGAAATGTGTGCGCGGCGACCGCTTCGGCGCCCTTAATGTTGCCGGATTCAAAACGGTTTTTGATTTCCGCCCAGCCCTGGCTCAGAGCGTCTTTAAAAATTTTCAAAACATCGGCGCGGGTTTTATCAGAATACCCCGACCACCCGGCCAACTTGTCGAGCTTGCCGGTCAGAGCCTGGCGACTAATGATGTCGCGCTGTTTGCGGAGTCGAGCCATGGACATTCCTTAACCGATCCGGGCGGGCATTATTAGCTTTTAATATATAGAGTCAGGAACCGCTGTTGCGCCGCATTCGGTTCTAAGCCGACTATAGCAGATATAACCTTTTATTTTCAAAAGGCTATGCTGACCCCTCGTCATCCTTCAAGAGGCGCTTCAATTGATACATCAATTCCAGGGCCTCTTTCGGCGTCATTTCATCCGGATGTACGTCATCGAGAGCCGCCTCGAGCGGCGACGGCCCCGTGGACACGGCGGACGATGCAGGCATCGCCGTTGATTGGGCAAACAGCGGCAGATCGTCGGCCAGCTTGGTAATACTCGCCGACTGCTCGCCATGTTCGATTGTCTCAAGCACCTGTTCGGCCCGCGCAATAACAGCTTCCGGCAATCCGGCCAGCTTGCCGACATGAATGCCGTAAGAACGGTCGGCGGCACCCGGCGCGACTTCATGCAGGAACACGATGTCATCCTTCCATTCCTTCACTTGCATCGTGTGACACTGCAGAGCTTCCAATTTACCCGACAACGCCGTCAGCTCATGATAGTGCGTCGCGAACAAAGCGCGGCAGCGATTAGTTTCATGCAAATGCTCAACCACAGCCCAAGCAATCGAAAGCCCATCGAATGTCGCCGTACCGCGGCCGATTTCATCGAGGATCACCAGCGAGCGAGCGCCCGCTTGATTGAGGATAGCCGCGGTTTCGACCATTTCGACCATGAACGTCGATTGACCACGCGCTAAATCATCAGCGGCGCCGACGCGGGAAAACAACCGATCGACGATTCCAATCTTCGCTTCCGCCGCCGGCACAAAACTACCGATTTGCGCGAGAATCGTGATCAGCGCGTTTTGCCGTAAAAATGTGCTCTTGCCGGCCATGTTCGGGCCGGTCAGCAACCAAAGCCGCGAGTCATCGCCAAGCGCGCAATCGTTCGGCACGAACGCGGTTTCCTGGCGTCGCTCAAGTGCGGCCTCGACGACCGGATGACGTCCCGCCGTGATGTCAAATGCCGTACTTTGATCCAACACGGGCCGCGCATAATTTTGGTCGACGGCAAGCGCCGCCAGCGCCGCGGCGACATCAAGCGCGGCTAGCGCAGCCGCGGCCCCGGCAATTTTTTCGGATCGGCGCACCGTTTCATGAACCAGCTCGTCAAACAGGCGCAGCTCAAGCGCCAAGGCCCGGTCGGCGGCTTTGGAAATTTTACTTTCCAATTCCGAAAGCTCGACGGTCGTGAAGCGCACCGCGTTCGCCATGGTCTGGCGATGAATAAAATCGCTTTCGGGACCGGATAAAATTTTCTCCGCCTGTTTCGCCGGTACCTCGATGAAATAGCCGAGCACATTATTATGACGGATTTTCAGCGCATTGATGCTGGTTTGATCGGCATACTGTTTTTGCAGCCCGGCGATCAACTTGCGGCTCTCGTCGCGCAACGTGCGCAGCTCATCGAGTTCCGGCCAATAGCCCGGCGCGACAAAACCGCCATCGCGGGCCTGAAGCGGCAAGTCTTCGGCCAAGGCTTTGCTCAAGCGTTCAATCAATTCCGTATGATCGCCCAGTCCTTCAAGGTTTTCCTGAAAGACCCGGGGCAATCCGGCATGGTTGCCGGCCTCGAACATCGCACGCACGCTGTGAGCGAGCATCAATCCGTTGCAAATGCCGGCCAAATCACGCGGACCACCGCGCCCCAAGGAAAGGCGCGACAGGGCGCGTTCGATATCCGGGCTGCGCGCCAGCAGGGTGCGTAAATCCTCGCGCAGATTATTTTCACCGGTGAAGAACTGCACGCCGTCCAAACGCGCATCGATGTCTTCGATGTCGGTGAGCGGTGCCGCAAGCCTTGCCGCCAACAGGCGCGCTCCCGCGCCGGTGATGGTTTTATCGATCACACTTAAGAGCGAACCCGCCCGTTCGCCCGACAACGTTTGCGTGAGTTCGAGGTTGCGCCGGGTCGCGGCATCGATCGCCATGACGGCATGTTGCGCCAGTTTTTTCGGCGGCGTGATGCGTGGCAGCTTTCCCTTTTGCGTAAGCTCGACATAATCGACCAACGCGCCGGCGGCGGCCAACTCGGCCCGGTTAAACGCGCCAAAACCGTCGAGGGTGCCCACGGCAAACAGCGCCTCAAGCCGCGCCTTGCCGTTTTCACTATCGAAACGGCTCGCCGGCTGGGCCGTGATCGCATCTTCATGTTCGTTGAGGGCCTCGAAATATTCCGGACGCTGCAACAGGGTTTCGGACACCAACACTTCGCCGGGATCAAGGCGAGTGAGCGCTGCACTTAAATCGGCAGCCTTTAAGTCTTGCGTGTACAAATCGCCGGTGGAAACGTCGATCCAGGCCAGGCCCAAATCGTCCTGGGCAAGCGCCAAGGCGACTAAATAATTGTGACGGCGCGCATCCAACAACGCATCTTCGGTAATCGTACCTGGCGTAATTAGACGAACGACCTCGCGTTTAACGACTGCCTTGTGGCCCCGTTTTTTCGCTTCCGCCGGATCTTCGACCTGCTCGCACACCGCGACTTTGAAGCCCCGGCGAATGAGGCGGGAAAGATAACTTTCATGCGAATGTACCGGCACACCGCACATGGGAATGTCTTCGCCCTGATGCTTGCCGCGCTTGGTCAGTGTGATGTCGAGGGTTCGTGACGCCTGTACCGCATCATCGAAGAAAAGCTCATAGAAATCGCCCATGCGATAAAATAACAGCGCGTCCGGATGCTCACTTTTGATCGCGAGGTATTGCGCCATCATCGGCGTCGTGCCGGCGTCTTTTGATGCGGGCGTTTTTTTCTGAGGCGTTTCGGTTTCAGGTTTTGGTTTAGCGGACGACACGGATCAACGAATTTATTGCGGTGAACATCAACGAGGCATCACTCTATCACAGCAACCACGCGCAAGCCCCCTCAAGCCACCCCCAGCCTGTGGACAAATATACCTTTTATTTCAGATGCTTAAGGCGGCGAGGGCTTGTTTGTGGGCGGCAACGGATGCGGCGCCGAAACAGCACAAGATCACTTCCTCAATCGATTCGGTATCGTCCACAACATCGGCAATGGTATTAACCGCGATGACGGCAGCCCGCTCAACCGGAAAGCCATAAACCCCTGTGCTGATCGCCGGAAAGGCGACAGTTTTAAGGCCGTTCTGTACCAATACATCCAATGCGTTGCGGTAGCAGCTTTCGAGCAAGCCGTCTTCGTTATCATTGCCGCCATGCCAAACCGGCCCGACGGTGTGAATGATATGCTTCGCCGGTAATTTATAGCCCTTTGTGATTTTTGCCTGACCCGTCGGACAGCCGCCCAAGATCCGGCATTCTTCCAAAAGCCCCGATCCGGCGGCGCGATGAATGGCGCCGTCGACGCCGCCGCCGCCAAGCAAGGATTCGTTCGCCGCATTAACGATCGCATCGACGGCCAAGACCGTGATGTCGCCTTCGACGATGTTGATTTTATCCCGCAGGTTTTTTCTCCCGGTTCACATCATCTTCGGGCGGAAATTTTTTCATAAGCCATAGGAGCAGCACAAGCCCCGGCACCGCTGCTGCGGTCGTCAGGAGAAAGTACATCACCCAACTCATTTGATCGGCAAGCCAGCCGCCGCCGGAAGCAAAAATCGTCCGGGCAAAAGCCATTAACGACGACAACAATGCAAATTGAGTTGCGGTATAGGCGACATTGCATAGGGATGAAAGATAAGCAATGAACGCAATCGTTGCGATACCGCCGGTAAAGTTTTCGATGCTGATCGTCACCGCCAACATGGGCAGCGAGTAACCCACCATCGCTTGCGCGGCGAACGCCAAATTAGACAGTGCTTGGGCAATGCCGCCAATGAGCAACGTTTTAAGAATGCCGTAACGAGTCGCCAGCAAACCGCCCAGCAAGCCACCGGCTACCGTCATCGCCATGCCGTAAAACTTCGAAATAACAGCAATTTCAGACTTCGAAAACCCGATATCGAGGTAAAACGGATTGGCCATGACACCCAACAAGGCATCACCATACTTATAAAGTGCGACAAACAGTAAAATCATGGCCCAGTGCCGGCGGCCTATAAAATCGGCAAAGGGACAAATGATGGCAGCATTGGTTTCGGCGGCAAAGCGCCTTAAGCGTTCTGGCCAATGGGTAAAGCGCGAGATGGTTGCGTTAATTTCCTGCTCGCGGTTCTGCGATTCCACCGTGCTTTGACGTTTGGGTTCGGGGCTGATGAGCGCGGTTAAAAATCCAACCGCCATTAAACACGCCATCACCGCATAGGCCGCAAACCAGCCGGAAACATCAGCGATGATCAAAGCCCCGGCGCCGGAAGTCAGCATGGCCATGCGATAGCCGAACGTATAATTGGCCGCACCCGCACCTTGATGACTTTCCGGCAATGTTTCGACCCGGTAGGCATCGATGACAATATCCTGGGTAGCCGATGCAAACGCGAGGAGGACCGCCCACAATGCCGTCTCGGTGATATTTTCCGATGGGTCAGATGCGCCCAACCCAAGCATACAAACCGCAACCAAAATTTGCGCCACCACGAGCCAGCTGCGGCGCTGCCCCAACACGCGCGTCAAGAACGCCAGCGGCATACGGTCCACCAACGGCGCCCATAAAAATTTGATCGCGTAAGCCGTGCTGGCCCAACTGAACAAACCGATGGCCGTCAACGAAACGCCCGCTTCCTTGAGCCAGGCCGACAAGGTCGCATACACAAGCAGTAGCGGCAGGCCACTTGAAAAGCCTAACAATAAAATGACAACGACACGGCGCTCGCGATAAACGCTCGCCTCGCGCCAAATGGAGCGGGTTTTTTCCGTCAAGGATTGGGCCGGTGTATCACCCACCATGACCCCTCACCACAACCTCACAATCCTTTTGCCGCGGCAAGCTCGTTCAGCGGCGTTTCGGGGCGCGCGCCGAAATGACTGATCACCTCGGCGGATGCGATGCCACCCAGGCGCCCGCACACATCGAGCGGCTTGCCTTGGGTGAGACCGTATAAAAATCCGGCAGCGTACGCATCGCCCGCACCGGTGGTGTCGACAACCTGCTCCACCTTTTCGGCGTCAATCACGTGAACTTCTTCACCGGAAATAATCACCGAGCCTTTCTCGCTCCGGGTCAGGGCCGCGATCTTGCAATAGCCGCGCACGTGTTGAAGCGCGTCATCGAACGTGTCGACCTGATAAAGCGATAGGATTTCGTCTTCGTTGGCGAACACCACATCGATGTGCTGCTCGACGAGATCGCGAAACTCGTCGCGATACCGGTCAACGCAAAACGGGTCCGATAATGATAACGACACCAGGCGGTCGGCCTCGTGGGCGAGATCAGCGGCCTCGATAAAGGCCTGCTTAGCGCTCGGCGGGTCCCACAAATAGCCTTCGAGATAGGTGACCTTCGCCGCCGCGATGATGTCTGGATTAACGTCGGCAGGCCCCAAGGATGCGCTCGCACCCAAAAACGTTTGCATGGTTCGCTCGGCATCGGGGGTAACGAAAATCAAACACCGCGCGGTTTGGGTTTCATCCGTCGAGGGCTCCGTCTCAAACGTAATGCCGAGGGAGCGGATATCGTGGCGGAAGATATCACCAAGCTGATCGTGATTCACTTTTCCGATAAAGGCCCCGTCACCGCCAAGCGAGGCCAGGCACGCGATGGTGTTCGCCGCCGAGCCGCCGGAGCATTCGACTGCCGGCGCCATGGCATCATAGAGCGCCGCGGCACGGTCATCATCGATCAAGGTCATCGCCCCCTTGGCGAGATTATGTTTGACGAGAAATTTTTCGTCCGCATGGGCCAGCACATCGACAATCGCATTGCCGATTCCGACCACATCAGACCGCGCTTCAGCCATTGAACTCTCCTTTGGACCCATCCTCTTACGGCAGGGATCCGCTTGCAAAAAAGTGTCGCGCAGTATAACTGGCAGACAGAGGCGAACAAGGCCGGATGCCCGCCGGCCGGGAACAATTTGGAGGCGGCAATCCTTTTTAGCGCGATCAACAAGGCGTTTTTGCAGCTTGGCGATCCAGCGATCCGGCGGATCCTTTGGATTTGCCTGTTCACGACCCTCGGCGTTTTCACCGCCCTGTGGGTGTTGCTGAGCTATGCTCTAAGTTTGATCGAAACGGGCTGGCTCAGTTCGTTGGTTCAGTTTCTAGGTGGTGCAGCGGTCTTGATACTGACTTGGCTCTTGTTTCCGACGGTAGCAATCACCATCACGCGGTTTTTCCTCGATGACGTTGCCGATGCGGTCGAAAATCGGCATTACCCGCACCTGCCCCCAGCGAGCGGCGAAACCTGGGGCTCCATGATCCTGACGTCCTTGAGCTTCCTGGTCCTGTTGTTGTTTTTTAACGTCCTGATCCTCATTTTTATCTTTTTTCCGCCGTTTTTCCCTTTTGTCTTCTATGCCGTGAACGGGTATCTTTTAGGCCGTGAGTTCTTTGAGCTCATCGCCCTGCGACGGCTTGACCGCCGTGAAGTCAGGGCGCTTTGGCGAAAACAGCGGTGGCTGTATTTTATACCGGGTGTTGCCGTTGCGTTTTTACTGACGGTACCCATCGTCAACTTGCTGACACCAATTGTCGCAGCGGCAACGATGGTTCACTTATTCGAAGCGTGGCGCCCGGATGACCGGCAACCGCAGGCGCTCCATTAGAAAGAAAAGGCTGATGTCATGTTTGGGCGAAATAAAGACAAAGCAGCAGGCAATGAATCCGGCGAGGGCTTTAAGCGCAACGAAGATAACGCGCCGCCGCTAAAACCGTTTTCCCGGAAAGGTTCGCATGCACCGGCCCGCCCGCCCGTGCGCTCGACGTTCCATCCGGACATTCCGCGGCGCGATACCGACGCCCCTAGCGTTCCGGCGCGCGCCGAACGGTCACGGCCGACGGATACGGAAAGCCGCAAGCTGACCGTGGGCCGCGAAATCTGCCTAAAGGGTGAAATCACCGCATGCGATAAACTCATCGTCGAAGGCGAGGTCGAGGTCGCAATATCAAACGCGCGCGCCATCGAAGTCGCACCGTCGGGTTTCTTTAAAGGCAATGCCGAAGTCGACGAGGCCGACATCAGTGGCCAATTCGAAGGCGAGCTGATTGCCCGGGACAAACTGATCGTGCGTACCAGCGGCAAGGTGAGCGGATCAATCAGATACGGTCGCATTGTTATTGAGTCCGGCGGTCAAATTTCCGGTGATATGAAAGCGCTGGAACCGGACGGCAGCGACGCAAGCCCGTCTCGAGAGGGACAAGCCGAATCTTCCAGAGCCTAATCGGGACGGCACCTTAAAACGTGTTTTCAAATTTTCGCTTACTCCGCTTTATTGTCCTTGGATTTCTGGCGGCCAGCCCGCTGGCAGGCTGCGCGCAAACAAAAGATGCTTCTTCCCTGGCCAACGCAGCACAAAAACCGGAATCACCTCATATGGCATCCGCGGTGCCAAAACCGGAGCGCCCCTTGCCGACACTGCATGACATGATTGGCCTCGACCGCAATCAAGTCTCGGCACTGCTCGGCGAGCCGCGATTTCGCCGCCACGACCAGCCAGCCGATCTGTGGCAATACAGCAATAAAAATTGTGCGCTGGATTTGTTTCTTTATCGCATCCGTGATGGCATTATCTACAAAGTCACCCATGCCGATGTGCGCATCTTAAACGGTGCTAAGGTGACGGAAAACGACTGCTTTAAAAAACTGATTAAGCACCACATCGATCAAGTGCGAAACGGCGCAACAGGCTAAGCGCCCCGGCGGTTTTATTTTTAGACCGTCGTTTTTCCTTTAAACTTGCATAGATCATTCACCACGCAGGCAGGACAATCCGGTTTGCGCGCCTTGCACACATAGCGGCCATGCAGAATCAGCCAATGATGGGCGTGCCGCATGTATTTCTGCGGCGTGTTTTTCTCAAGTTTCTGCTCGACCTCGAGTGGGGTTTTGCCTGGCGCCAAACCAAGGCGATTGCCAAGACGGAACAAATGCGTATCCACGGCAATGGTCGGTTCACCAAAGGCGATGTTGAGGACAACGTTCGCGGTCTTACGACCGACGCCGGGAAGTTTCTGCAAGGCGTCTCGATCTTGCGGCACTTCGCTTGCATGCTCCTCGACCAACATCTTGCTGAGCTTCATGACATTTTTGGCTTTGGAGTTATAGAGGCCGATGGTTTTGATATGAGACTTTAGTTTCCGCTCGCCGAGCTTGAGCATCTTCTCCGGCGTATCGACAATTTTAAATAATTCTTTCGTGGCCTTATTGACCCCGACATCGGTTGCTTGCGCCGACAGCACGACGGCAACTAAGAGGGTATAAGGATTTTTATAGTTTAGCTCACCCTTTGGTTCCGGGTTTTCCTTGGCCAAACGGCGGTAAAATTCTTCAATATCGGCTTTTTTCATTCTCTCCGGCCCGGATTGCGGTGAAATCGCTGCATTGTAATGGCAATGCCCCGCCATGATATTAGATATATCCATATGGAAACCAGCCTTTCGGTCTGATAAAAATTTCAGCCAAGATGAACATCGCCAGTCCTGCCATTATTTACAGCACAACCCTGCGCCCGCACCGTAGCGCGAGCCGGCAGGCAATTAATTGGCTGATTGGCATCCTCACCGTTGCGTTCGCTCTTACCGGTCTTGGGTTTTCCTTGATCGGCGCCTGGCCGGTCATGGGTTTTTTCGGACTCGATATCGCGCTGTTGGCCGGCGCGTTTTATCTTAACAACCGCTCGGGACGGGCCTGCGAAGTGATTGACCTGACGGCTGAAGAATTAAAAGTGCGCCGCATCGATCCTTGGGGACGGGAACGGGCCTGGTCGTTTCAACCGCAATGGCTCAACATCAATTTAAACAAAGCACCGCAAGGCGTGAGTCAATTGGAAGTCCGAAGCCACGGAAAGGCGCTCATCATCGGTGCGTTTCTCGGCCCCGACGAACGCCAGCAAGCCTGCGAAAATTTACGCCAGGCCCTCAAACGCTTAAACGAGGTCACAACATGAACGAAATGCGAAAATCGCCTGTTGCCGATCAAAGCGCTTGGAAAGCCGCTGATATCCGCGATCACAACGAACAGTGGGCCCATACATTATCGGATGAGAATATTCGTGAGATCGAAGCCGCGCTTGAGCATGCCAATTCAAAAGATTTGAAATGCGAGGAAATTACCAAAGAAGATTTTCCCTTACCGACGGTACAAACACTGTTGAAAAAAATCCTTGCTCAGGTGCATGACGGTTTTGGGTTCTGTTCCGTCACGGGACTTCCCGGTGAAAACTATACGGAAGACGATTCGGCAAAAATTTTTTGGGGGCTCGGTACTTATTTAGGTACGGCAAAATCGCAAAATTCACACGGTCACTTAGTCGGTCATGTCGTTGATATGGGCGGCAGGCTTGGCGAAGATAGGGTGCGGGGCTACCAAACAAATCAAACATTGAAGTTTCACACTGACCGGGCCGATATGAGCGCTCTCTATTGTTTTCAGCCTGCGCCCAAAGGCGGCACCACGAAAGTCGCCAGCTCCATGGCCATTCACGATACAATTATGCAAACCCAGCCCGAGCTGTTGGAGCATCTTTATTTTGGCTATCCATTCATGCACATGGAAGAAAAAGGCCATGCTGAACCGGTTCGAATTCCGGTTTATAGCGTTGCCGACAATTATCTCAGTTGCACTTTGCAGGCCGATCCGGTGGAAAAAGCGATTCGCGAACAAATCATGCCGGTGAGCGAGGAGGCTAAAAAAGCCTTGGCATTATTTCACGAGCTTGCCTGTAAGCCAGAGTTTCATCTCGATTTCGATCTTCGCAAAGGTGACATGTTGTTTAACAACAACTTCACCATGTTGCATTGCCGAACCGCTTTTGAAGATGACCCGGATCCGGCTAAACGCCGTCACCTGTTCCGGCTCTGGCTTGCCTTTGACGAGCCGCGCCCGACGGCAATCAATTTTGCCAATTACGGCGGCATCAAAAAAGAAGCTTGAGAAATCGTGGGTGTTTTAGATTAACCGAGCCCTAACACGTCACGCATGGAATAGAGACCGGGTTTTTGGCCCTCGGTCCAGCGCGCGGCGCGCACCGCACCCTTGGCAAACACCGAACGGGATGACGCTTTGTGGGTAAGCTCAATGCGCTCGCCGTCTCCGGCAAACATCACTGTGTGATCCCCGGCGACATCACCGCCACGTAACGTCGCAAAGCCGATCGTGCCGGTCTTGCGCGCACCGGTATGGCCGTCGCGCACCCGTACGGATTGTTGTTCAAGATCGACATTGCGTCCCGCGGCGACCGCTTTGCCGAGCGCCAGTGCCGTCCCGGAGGGCGCATCGATCTTATGACGGTGATGCATTTCAACAATTTCGATATCATAGTCATCGCCGAGCAGGCCGGCGGCTCGTTCGGCCAGGCCCAGCAACACATTAACGCCGACACTCATGTTCGCGGCCTGCACGACGGCAACTTTTTGCGCCGCTGTTTCGACGGCCGCTTGATCCTCGGCACTAAGACCCGTGGTGCCGATCACAAGCGCCGTTTGATGTTTGGCGGCCAACGCGGCATGAGTTTCTGTCGTCGCCGGCACGGTAAAGTCGATCACCACATCGGAAGCATCAAACAATGCCGATGTGTCGTCACCGGCTATGATGCCCTGCGAGGCGACACCCGCCAACACACCGAGGTCATCGCTTAAGTTTTCATGGCCGGGTGATTCCGTGCCGCCGGATAATACGAGACCGTCCTGGGCAATCACTTCGCCCAACAACATGCGGCCCATCCGGCCGGCGCATCCGACAATGCCGATTTTCATGACGTGTTCCTTTTTACCGACGCTAACACATCCTAAAGCTTGGCGAGGTGAATGCAAAGCCTCGGTAAAATTCTGGGTATATTTGAAATTTTATTCTTTAAGGTCTTCCCAGATCTCTTTCACCTTAGTGAAAAAGCTTTGGGATTCGGGGCTGTGCTTGCCGCTCTTAGTCGCCGTTTCGAATTCCTTCAATATTTCTTTTTGTTTTTTATTTAAATTCACCGGGGTCTCGACCACCGCTTGCACGAACATATCGCCGCGCGAATTGGTGCGCATGATTGTCATGCCCTTGTCGCGCAGGCGGAACTGGTGGCCGGTCTGACTGCCCGCCGGCACGTTGATGCGCGCGCGTCCGCCGTCAACGGTCGGCACCTCAATGGAGCCGCCCAAGGATGCCGCTGTCATCGGGATCGGCACCCGGCAGTAAATGTTAGCGCCATCCCGCTGAAACAGCCGGTGGGACTTCACCGTCAAAAAGATATAAAGATCGCCGGGCGACGCACCGCGAAATCCCGCTTCGCCCTCGCCCGAAAGCCTGATACGCGTGCCGTCTTCAACACCGGCGGGAATGTTGACCGACAGGGTTTTCTCTTTATGCACCCGGCCCGAACCGCTACAGCTTTTGCACGGCTCGCGGATCACTTGGCCTGTACCCTGACAAGACGGACAGGTCCGCTCGACGGTAAAAAAACCTGACTGAGAACGCACCCGGCCGGCGCCATGACAAGTGCCGCACGATACCGGTCCGGAACTGCCGGCAGCACCGGAGCCGTTACACGTGTCGCACTCAACC
>CALINB010000106.1 GCA_938045325.1 uncultured Rhodospirillales bacterium
CATGACATCTTCATTCAGCCGCATCAGGCGTTCCATTTCATGGATAGCCGGACCCGGTGCATCAATATTCAGCATGATGTAATGGGCTTTGCGGTTTTTCTTAATGCGATAGGCAAGATTGCGCAGTCCCCAGTTTTCCCGGGAAACGACTTTACCGCCTTGATCTTCAAGTGATTTGGTAAATGAATCTGCGAGCCCCTCGACCTGTTCGGCCGTAATATCCGGACGCGCAAGAAACACGCTTTCATAATAAGACATATGTCCTCCTCATGGCTTGTCTCAGCCCTTCAGGGCATAGCCAAAGCGCAAACCTTAAAGTTACGCAGCAATCGCTTTGGCAAGGAGCTGTGTGCGGCGCACTATACACATCCCTAGAATCAGTGCAAGCGCTTGTCCGGGCAGGGAAATATCCCGAAAACAGGCAAAATAGGCCGTGTCAGCGGAAGTCTCCCGCGGACCGCCCCGTTCTTGCCCTGTTACGGTCCTGGGTGCTAGACAGGGATGGTCTCCCGGCGGTTCTATCGGGCTGCCGATCTTAATCAATTTCCGGGTAAATCCGGGTTTTTCCGAAGGAAATCATGACGCGCGCTTTTATTTTTCCCGGCCAAGCCTCCCAACAAGTCGGTATGGGGCAGGCCTTGGCAGAAGCCTCTCCGGTGGCCCGGCAGGTTTTTGAAGAAGTCGACGATACGCTCAATCAGCATCTAACAAAAATCATGTTCGAAGGGCCGGAAGACGATCTCACGCTGACGGAAAATGCTCAGCCGGCGATAATGGCCGTTAGCGTGGCCGTTTACCGAGTCTTGGAAAAAGAAGCCGGATTGAATGTTTCTGAAGCGGCTAACTTTATTGCCGGCCATTCCTTGGGTGAATACGCAGCGCTGGCTGTCGCGGGAACTTTCTCGTTAGCCGAGGCGGCAACGCTATTAAAGACGCGTGGCCAAGCCATGCAAAAGGCCGTGCCGGTCGGAGAGGGTGCAATGGCCGCTTTGCTGGGACTTGATTTAGACGATGCTATTGCTGTTGCCGAGGAAGCCGGCGAAGTGTGCACGGTTGCCAATGACAATGCGCCTGGGCAGGTCGTTGTCAGCGGCTCGAAAGAAGCCGTCGAGCGTGCGGTTGAACTTGCCGCCGGGCGTGGGGCGAAAAGGAGCATTCTCTTACCGGTGAGTGCACCGTTTCATTGCCCCTTGATGGCGCCAGCTGCGGATGTCATGGCCGAAGCCTTGGCCAGTGTCAATATGAATGCACCGGTGGTGCCGTTGGTCGCTAACGTCACCGCTTCACCTGTTCAATCACCGGATGAAATTCGGAATTTACTGGTTGAGCAGGTGACCGAACGGGTGCGCTGGCGTGAAGGCGTGCTTAAAATGAAAGAAGACGGTGTCGACACCATGGTTGAAATCGGCGCCGGTAAAGTGCTGTCCGGCATGACCAAGCGTATCGATCGCGATATTAAAAGCTTGAACGTTGGAACGCCCGATGACGTCGAAGCCTTTATTAAAACCTTGTAAGGAGACATCCTTTGTTTGATTTAACGGGAAAGCGCGCCCTCGTTACGGGCGCATCTGGCGGTATCGGTGGGGCAATAGCAAAAGCATTACATGAATGCGGCGCTGCCGTTGCCTTAAGCGGAACCCGCGAAGAGGCGTTGCAGGCTGTTGCCGCAGAGTTGAAAGATCGTGTCGCGGTAGTGCCTGCCAATCTTTCCGATCCCGATGGGGCTCAGCATTTAGCTGATGAAACGGAAGCGGCCCTTGGCGGAATCGATATTTTGATTAACAACGCCGGATTAACCCGTGACACGCTAGCGATGCGTATGAAAGACGAGGATTGGCAGCAGGTTTTGGATGTGAATCTCACGGCGGCCTTTCGTTTGTCGCGGGCCTGCCTGCGCGGGATGATGAAGGCGCGTTGGGGGCGAATCATTTCCATAACTTCTGTTGTCGGCACCATGGGAAATCCCGGTCAGGCGAATTATGCCGCCTCGAAAGCGGGCATGACCGGTATGAGCAAAGCTTTAGCCCATGAAGTTGCCGCTCGTGGTATTACTGTCAATTGTATTGCGCCGGGTTTTATCGTCACGGCGATGACCGATGGTCTGTCGGATGATCAAAAAGAACGGTTGCTTGGGGGTATACCGGCAGGGCGCCTTGGTGAAGTCGAAGACGTATCCGGTGCCGCCGTCTATTTGGCCAGCGATGAAGCGGCTTACGTCACGGGCCAGACCATTCACGTTAATGGCGGAATGGCAATGATTTAAAGGGGTTAATTACTGTTTCAACAGCGCTGGCCAAGGCCAAAAAAGTGTGTTAGGAAGCGGAAACATGCCGGTTCAGTCAGTCAAAATTGAACCATTTGATCATCCGATCATAAGGACTTAGCAAAAGATTATTCGGAGAATATGAAATATGAGTGATGTCGCCGAACGCGTGAAAAAGATTGTCGTTGAGCACCTTGGTGTCGATGATGGAAAAGTTGTTGATAATGCAAGTTTTATCGATGATCTCGGGGCTGACAGTCTCGACACGGTTGAGCTCGTGATGGCATTTGAGGAAGAATTTGGCTGCGAAATCCCTGATGATGCCGCAGAAAAGATCCTCACCGTTAAAGACGCTATCGATTTTATTCAATCCCAGTCGTAATTATATGAGCAGCATGAAAGCTGATGTAGCCCAGCAGGTTGCCTCATGCTTTTGCCTGTTTTCATTTAGAGCACGGATACTAGGATGAGGCGTGTCGTCATCACTGGTCTCGGCCTCGTAACATCGTTGGGATGTGGCGTCGAGCATAATTGGAAGCGCTTGTTAAATAGCGAATCCGGCATTCGTTCTATTCAATCATTCGATGTTTCCGATTTACCGGCAAAGATAGCCGGCGAGGTGCCCCAAGGTGAAACGGCAGATGGTTTGTTTAATGCTGACGATTGGGTGCCGCCTAAAGAACAGCGCCGGATGGATTCGTTTATCGTGTATGGCCTTGCTGCGGCTCAGCAGGCAATCGAAGACTCAGGTTGGATGCCCGAAGACGATGAAGCCCGTTGCCGAACCGGCGTAATGATCGGTTCCGGCATTGGTGGCTTACCTGAAATCGCCAAGAATGCGGTCCTAGCAGAAACCGGTAAAATTCGGCGCATCAGCCCGTTCTTCATCCCCGCCAGCTTGATTAATCTGGTGTCTGGGCATGTCTCGATTAAATACAAATTTAAAGGCCCGAATCATGCTGTAGTGACGGCGTGTTCATCAGGGGCACATGCTATCGGTGATGCCGCCCGTTTAATTATGTGGGAAGACGCCGATGTGATGGTAGCCGGTGGCGCGGAAGCAGCCATTTGCCGCCTTGGCGTCGCTGGGTTTGCCCAAGCGAAAGCGTTGTCGACGAACTTTAATGATACACCGGAAAAAGCCTCCCGGCCGTGGGATCGGGATCGTGACGGCTTCGTTATGGGTGACGGCGCCGGTATTTTGGTTTTGGAAGAGCTTGAACATGCTAAAGCCCGCGGCGCTAAAATTTATGCCGAGGTTATTGGTTATGGCATGTCGGGTGATGCAAACCATATCACGGCCCCGGCGTCCGATGGCAATGGTGCGGCCCGTTGCATGTCGATGGCGCTGAAGCGCGCCAAAATGAATCCCGAAGATGTAGATTATGTGAATGCTCATGGGACGTCGACGCCGCTTGGCGATGAAATTGAACATGGCGCGGTAAAACGTGTATTCGGCGAGGCCGCGAGGAATATATCCATGTCGTCGACGAAATCCGCCATCGGCCACCTGCTCGGTGCGGCCGGGGCAGCCGAATCGATCTTTTCAATTCTTGCATTGCGAGATGGCGTTGTGCCGCCGACTTTAAATTTGGACAACCCGTCCGAAAGTTGTGACCTTGATCTTGTACCGCACCAGCCGAAAGAACGAAAAGTGCGTGCAGCATTATCGAATTCATTTGGTTTTGGCGGAACAAACGCATCGCTTATTTTTAAGGCGGTGGCTTGACGGTCGCGCAAAAGCTTTTTCGGTTCATCTTCTTATTTCTTGCCCTGATGCTGGCTATTGGTGCCGGTGTATATGCTTGGGGTTATTCCCAATTCCATCAACCCGGACCGTTGAAATCGGCAAAGACAATTATTGTGCCGCGCGGTGCCGGCGTGGAGCAAATCGCGTCCTTACTTAAGAATTCCGGCATCATTGTGAGCCCTCTGGTTTTCACAGTGGGTGTCCGGCTGCAAAGGATTAGCAAGGGGCTACAGGCGGGCGAGTTTCAATTCAGCGCCAAAATGAGCGCTCGCGATGTTGCTGCACATCTTCGGAGCGGCAAGACGGTCGTTCGCCGAGTCACGATTCCGGAAGGGCTGAGTACGGCAGAGATCCTGACATTACTTCACCGTACCGAAGGCTTGGCCGGCGGTGTGTTAAAGCTGATGCCGATTGCAGAGGGGACGCTGTTGCCTGAAACCTACCACTTTTCATATGGCGATAGCCGGGAATCGATTATCCGTCGCATGCGCAAAAACATGTCGACGACCCTAAATCGCTTATGGCCGGGGCGCGAAGATGGATTGCCTATACAGTCGCAACAAGAAGCCTTGATCCTGGCGTCAATCGTCGAGAAAGAAACAGCCCTCGCACCAGAACGGGCTAAAATTGCTGGAGTATTTATCAATCGTCTGCGAAAAAAAATGCCACTTCAGTCGGATCCGACGGTGTTATATGCCGTGACTCAGGGGCAACGAACGCTGGACCGCCCTTTGTCCCGTGCGGATCTAGCTTTTGAATCGCCATATAACACGTATTTGCACAAAAAATTACCGCCGGGGCCAATTTGTAATCCGGGCGAAGCATCGTTAAGAGCCGTGCTGAATCCGGAAAAAACGGATGCGCTTTATTTCGTTGCCGACGGCAAGGGTGGGCATGCTTTTGCCCGCACGTTGAAGGAGCATAACCGGAATGTTGCGCGTTGGCGTAAATGGCAGCGCAATCAAAAGATCAAAAACTAACCCATATATTCCCGTCTGTCGTGTATCTACGGTCACTGGTTCGTTTTCTTGTCTGCTGCCCTCTGGTGTCCATGAGATTCGCAGTTTATAACGGCATGAGATGATCAAAGAGGGCGCTATGCCAATAAACAGTATGACCGGATTTGCGCGCGTCGAGGGGCATGAAGACAGCTGCTCGTGGACGTGGGAAGCCAAGAGCGTCAATGGCAAAGGCCGGGATGTTCGGTGCCGGCTGCCGTCCGGTTTTGAAGGTTTAGAAACAAAAATTCGGGATGCAATCGCCAAGCGGTTTTTTCGCGGTAATATTTCCGTCAATTTAACGGTGCAATGGCTGCAGACCGTGACGGAATATCGCATTAACGCTGATTTGCTTGATCAGGTCGTTTCATTGATTCCTGAAATAGAAAAACGGATACCGGAAATCGGCCCGCCCCGAGTCGACGGTTTGCTTTCGTTGCGCGGTGTCATAGAGCCTGTTGATGATAACCGCACGCCGGCGCTGCTAAAGGAATTAGAAAGGCAAGTCTTAGAAAGCTTTGCTAATGCTTTGGATGCATTGGAATTGATGCGGGCCGAAGAAGGCCAGCGTTTAGGCAATGCAATCGAGGGGCAGGTTAGAGACATTCAAAAATTATGTAAAAAAATCGAGAAACAAGCCGCTGCGCAACCGAAAGCCATTAAAAAAAGGCTTAAAGAACAAGTTCAGGACTTAATGGATGCGGTCCCCGGGTTGCCAGAAGAGCGCTTAGCCCAAGAAGCCGCGATGCTGATGACAAAGGTCGATGTTCGCGAGGAAATCGACCGGTTAAATTCACATATTGATTCATCTTGGGCGCTGATAAAAGAAGACGGGGCTATTGGCCGTAAATTTGATTTTTTATGCCAAGAGTTTAACCGGGAAGCGAATACGCTGTGTTCAAAATCGACTGATGTTGAATTAACGCGCCTTGGGTTAGATTTAAAAACAATTATCGATCAACTGCGTGAGCAGGTTCAGAATATTGAGTAAATCAAAGCAGAAAACATTGTTAGGCCGGCGCGGCCTCATGCTGGTGATGTCTTCACCGTCTGGGGCGGGGAAAACCACAATTGCCCGGGAGTTACTCGGGCGCGATTCTGAAATTGCTATGTCGGTGTCGGCAACAACGCGCCCGCCACGACCGGGCGAGGTTGCCGGTAAGGATTATTTCTTCGTGAGCGAAGAAGAATATCAACGTATGGTATCAAAAGGCGAATTTCTGGAGCACGCGAAGGTGTTCGATAATTATTATGGAACGCCGCGGGAACCGGTGGAAAAGATTTTGAAGTCGGGCAATGACGTTTTATTCGATGTCGATTGGCAGGGAACACAACAATTACGGGAGAACGCGCGCGATGACCTTGTGAGTATTTTCGTATTGCCGCCTTCAACGGAAGAATTGTCAAGGCGATTAACGGAACGGGCCCAGGATTCAGAAGATGTCGTCCGTAAGCGTATGGCCAAGGCATCTGATGAGATGAGCCATTATATTGAATACGATTATATTATCGTCAATCACGAGATTGATGAGAGCGTTGAACAGGTTCAATCGATACTTGAGGCCGAGCGCATGAAGCGAGAGCGCTTGATTGGTTTGCATGAATTTGTTGAATGCATGCGTGAACCGAAATAACGCTATCGTTTAATTTGATTCAACGTACGCCTCTGCGAGGCGGCAAAAATCTTTGATGCTTAAGTTCTCAGCCCTGATTTTTGGGTCGATTCCGAGCGCTTCGAGGTTAATGCCGAGCGGTTTCAAACTGCTTCGTATCATTTTGCGGCGTTGACCAAATGCCGCCTGGGTCACGGTTTCGAGCGCCGTCCAAGAAATGGCGGTAACCGGCCA
>CALINB010000107.1 GCA_938045325.1 uncultured Rhodospirillales bacterium
TCGTCGTCCAGCACATGTTTCAGCTCCCACGGCATAAAAAGCCCCCGGCATAACAAATAAGCATCACCATAGCGGCTCGATAATTCAAGCGCGCTGGCGTACTTCGGCGACAGCCCCCGTTTGAGGAGCGGCGCGCTCAGACAGCGAAACAAGCGCCCCAATGGGCGCGCACCGGGAATGCGGCCGATCCCACCGACAAATTTGGGAATCCGCTGAAAGGTTTCACGATATCCGCCAAACAACTCATCGCCGCCCAAACCCGAAATGGCGACTTTTAAACCAAACTCTTGTGCGGCTTTGGCGACGAAAAAGGTATTCACGCCGTCGATCGACGGCTGATCCATCACCTGTAATAATTTTTCGGAATCAGCCGTGAAATCGGCTTTGGAAATCCAACGGACGTGATGACGGGTATTGAGTTTTTTCGCAACCTCACCGGCGAGATGCACTTCATCCCATGGCGTGCCCTTGTATTCCTCAAAGCCCAACGTAAACGTTTCCAGGTTCGAGCCTTTAATCTCGGCGGCATAGGCCGCGAGCGTCGTCGAATCGAGACCCGCGGATAAGAAAACACCGACCGGCACATCGGAAACAAAATGATGGGCGACGCTGTCTTGCAAAACATCGCGCATGAGATCGGCGGTTTCCGGCTCGTCACCGGTGCCGTCACCCGCCGGTGACTCCGCCAGCAACGCGGTAATATTGAAGTACGCTTTCGGGGTGCCGGGTCCATTTTCATCAACCCATAAAACATGCCCTGCCGGCAAGGCTTTAATATCGGCAAAGAGCGTGTGCGGTTCAGGAACGCTGCCGAACAAATAAAAACCGACACGGCCGGCCGCATTGATGCCGGTACCGGCGTGTCCACCGGCGCGAAGCGCTTTCACTTGCGAGGCAACCCGCACGGTGTTGCCATCATCGGCGTAATACAACGGCTTAATGCCGAAGGGATCGCGCGCCAACAACAGGCGCCGCGATTCATTATCCCAAAGGGCAAACGCGAACATACCACGTAGTTCTTTCACCATGTCCGCGCCATGGCGTTGATATAAATGCAGCAACACTTCCGTATCGGATTGAGTCTTAAAAGTGTGGCCTTGCGATTCGAGGCGCGCGCGCAGGGCTTTAAAGTTATAAATTTCGCCGTTGTAAGTGATTCGGTAACGGCCGTTCTCAAACGCCATCGGTTGGGCGGCGTTGTCGGTGAGATCGATGATTGCGAGGCGGCGATGGGCCAGCCCGATTCGCTGATCGTCCGACACCCATACGCCGTCACCGTCGGGGCCACGGGCCAGCATAGCTTCGCGAATCGCCAAAAGTTCGGTTTCATCGACGGCTGGGGCGGCGGGGCCATAGGCCAAAATAGCGGCAAGTCCACACATACCCTGTGTCATAACCGGCCAAGGGTGTGGGAATAAAGCCTTTTTCGTGATGCTCTCTTTGCCAAACCGGTGAAAATCAGGGTACAAAGGCGCCATGAAACAGGTCATTCAGAGCGCCCGCACCGGTAAGCTGGCGCTGAAGGACGTGCCCGCTCCCAGAGTAAAAGCGGGGCATCTCCTGGTACAAACCCGGGCTTCTTTGATCTCGGCCGGCACCGACCGGCTGGTTACGGCATTCGCGCGCAAGTCGATGATCGGCAAAGCCAAGGCGCGGCCGGATCTGGTCAAAAAAGTGATCGATAAATTTCGCCGCGACGGCTTTGCGGAAACCTGGACGTCGGTCATGGCACGCTTGGACGAACCTTTACCGCTCGGCTATTCGGCTGCCGGCATCGTCACCGCCGTCGGCGCCGGCATCGAAGGCACGTTCTCTGTCGGCGACCGGGTCGCTATCGCCGGCGCGGGACTCGCCAATCACGCCGAATTGAATGTCGTGCCAAAGAATTTATGCGTGCCAATCCCGCCAAACGTGTCTGATGAAGATGCGTGTTTTGCCACCTTGTCCGCCATTGCCATGCACGCGGTGCGCAACGCGGGGGCCGCTCTCGGCGAACATGTTGCGGTCATTGGTTTGGGCCTCGTCGGCCAATTGGTTTGTCAGCTGCTCAAGCTCTCGGGCGTTCGGGTCGCTGCATTGGATGTTGATCCCACCCGGATCGATCTCGCCCGTCAGTTGGGTGCCGAAGTGTGCGGCAGCATTGATGACGCAACAGCGAACACAATCGGGCATTGGACAAAAGAAAAAGGTGTCGATGCCGTCATCATTGCCGCCTCGACAGACTCCAACGAGCCGTTCGAAACAGCTGCCGCCATCGCCCGGGACCGGGCCCGTGTCGTGCTGGTCGGAAAAACCGGGACCGAATTTTCCTACCGGGATTTTATGCAAAAAGAATTGAACATCATCGTCTCGCGCTCCTACGGCCCGGGACGGTACGACGACGATTTTGAAGTGCGCGGACACACATACCCGGAAGGCTATGTCCGCTGGACGGAAACGGAAAATCTGGCCGAGTGCGCCCGCTTAATGGCGCCCGACTTGCCCATGCCCTTAAATATATCGCCATTGATTTCGCATCGATTTGCGTTCGAACAAACCGAATCCGCTTATGAATTGATCACGGGCGACGAACCCCACCTCGGGGTCGTCTTGCAATACCCAGATGAAGCCGCCAATGTACCGGCGCAAAAATTTACCGCGCCACGATTAAGTACATCAGGCCATGAATGCGTTATCGGTGTCATCGGCGCCGGCGGTTTTGCCAAAACGCAAATGCTGCCGGCTCTCAAAGGCATGAAAAATACCGTACTCCATACCCTGGTTACGGAGCGGGGTGCGTCTGCCGAGCACGGCCAAGGCACGTTCGGTTTTACCCAAGCCTCCACAGATGATAGCGACATTTTCTCAAACCCCGACATCAACGCCGTCCTTATCGCAACCCGGCACGACACTCACGCGACCCTAACGGCAAAAGCCCTGCAAGCAGGCAAGTCGGTCCTTGTTGAAAAGCCGTTGGCGCTCACGCGCGATGACATCAACGACATCGCGTCCGCACGCAACGGCTCGAAAGCTTTTTTTCAAGTCGGGTTCAATCGCCGATTCGCGCCGATGAGCCGGGCGATGAAAAAATTTTTATCCGATCACGACGGCACTAAATTTTTATTGCTGCGCGTCAACACCGGCGCCTTGCCGAAGGACCATTGGGTGCACGACACCGAGCAAGGCGGCGGGCGAATCCTCGGGGAGGCCTGTCATTTCATTGATTTAGCGCGGTTTCTAATTGGCACCTCGATTGAGTCCGTTCAAGCCAGCGCACCGCGCGCAGGTAGTGTGCCGTGCGAGGACGCAACAATCACGCTGCGCTTTGCTGATGGCAGTTTAGCAACCATTGCTTATACGGCGCGGGGTGATGCCGCGTTCAGCAAAGAACGGATTGAAGCCTATGCCGGCGGCGCCGTCATGGTCATCGATGATTTTAAAAGCTGTAGTGTTACCGAAAACGGCCAATCAAAAAACAATAACGCCGCCCCCGGCAAAGGCATTCAACAGGAATTGCAAGCCTTCGTCGACGCCTGCCTCGGTGGTGACGTCCCCATCGATGAAGCCGAATTAATCGAAACCAGTATCGCAACCCTTGCCGCCCTCGAATCCCTGCAAAGCGGCGAGCGGATCAACCTCACATAAAGGCCAAAAATCACCATGTCTCTTGATGCTTTTTTTCAAGCCGAGTTTGACGAGCACGCAGAAGCGTTTGCCGCCACACGTGACGTCGTCGTGGAACCGTTTACCCGGCTTGTCGAAGTTTGTCTCACCGCGTGTCGCAACGGCAATAAAATCGTTTTGTTCGGCAATGGCGGCAGCGCCGCGGACGCACAACACATCGCGACGGAACTGATCGTGCGTTACGAGGTCGACGGCGCACCGATCACGGCGATTGCATTGACCACCGATACCTCCGTTCTCACCGCCGTCGCCAACGATTACAGTTTCGAGGATTTGTTCGCGCGCCAGGTGGAAGGGTTGTGCCGCGAAGGGGACGTCGCCATCGGCATCTCGACATCGGGACAAAGCGAAAACGTGATCCGCGCCCTCGATATGGCAAAAAAAATCGGCGCTTCGGCCGTTGGCCTGGCGGGACGTGACGGCGGGCGTATGAAAGGTCTGGCCGATCCGTTGGTGATCGTGCCCGCAACGGACACCGGGCGCATTCAGGAAATGCATATTATGCTAGGCCATATGCTGTGCGGGGCTTTAGAGCGGGAGTTTCGCGCACCATGACGGTACAAACCGATATAATCAGCCTCATCAAATCTTTCGATAGCGCCAAGATCCTTTGCGTCGGCGATATTATGCTGGACCGGTTTGTCACCGGACATGTCGAACGCATCTCGCCCGAAGCGCCAATCCCTGTTTTAAGCGTCGAAAACGAAACCTCCATGCTCGGTGGCGCCGGAAACGTTGTGCGCAACTTGTCGGCCTTAGGGGCACATGTGCAAACCATCGGCCTCATCGGCCAAGACGATGCAGGCACGGAAATTGAAAAGTTGCTTGAGCAACTGAAGAACGTCGATGCCAACCTTCTAAAGGATCAAGGCCGGCAAAGCTCGATCAAAACTCGGTTTCTTGCCGGCACGCAGCAAATGCTTCGCGCGGACCAGGAAACAGTCGCGCCGCTAACCCAAAAAGCAAAACAAAATATTATCAAATCCGTTACGGCGGCACTCTCATCCTGTGCCGTTTTGGTGCTGTCCGATTACGGCAAGGGTGTTTTACTCGACGGGATGGCGAAGACGCTCATCGAAGCGGCCAACGGCGCCGATGTGCCCGTCATTGTCGATCCGAAAAGCGACAATTATGACGATTACTTTGGTGCGGATGTGATTACACCGAACCGCCTGGAGCTGCATAAAGCGAGCGGACAACCGGTCGATAGCGAAGATCATATCGTCAAGGCCTCTAAGTCTTTGATAAAAAAATATAATATTGGCGCGATCCTAGCGACTCGTAGCCGCGACGGCATGTCGCTGATCACCGACAAGGGCAAGGCGACCCACTTGGCTGCCGAAGCACGCGACGTATTCGACGTCTCGGGTGCGGGCGATACCGTGGTCGCGGCCATCGCCGCGGCACTCGCCTCGGGTGCCGCCTTAACCGATGCAGCGGCTTTAGCCAACGTCGCTGCCGGGATTGTCGTCGGCAAGGTCGGCACGGCTGCGGCCACCGCCGATGAAGTCATCGCCGCCCTTAAACACCAGTCAAACGCCTGATGACCAAACCTAAGGTTTATTCCCTGAAAACGCTTTTAGAACACGTGAATGTTTGGCGGCGGCAAGGCTTGCGCGTCGGTTTTACTAACGGTTGTTTCGACCTGCTGCATCCGGGTCATGAATTGCTACTTCGTCAATCAAAAGAAGCCTGCGATAAGCTGATCGTCGGTTTGAATGCGGACACATCCGTCAAACGGCTCAAGGGTGATGACCGGCCGATTCAAAACGAAGAAGAACGCGCTAATGCACTTGCGGCCCTTGAGGACGTCGATGCCGTCATAATTTTTGCCGAAGACACGCCGTTAGAATTAATTATCGCGATTGAACCGGACGTGATGGTCAAAGGTGAAGACTACAAGCACGAAGACGTGGTCGGTGCCAAAGAAGTCGAGGCCCGCGGCGGCAAGGTGGTGCTCGCCAAACTCTTAGCGGGCCACAGCACCACGGCGATTATCGAAAAGCTCAATCATAAAAATTAAAGCGCCTCACAGTGAGGAGAACAGCCGCTCCCAGAAGCCTTTTTCAGGCGCGGGACTGTTGGGCGTAAGGCCGGGTAAGGCCCTGTCTGGCATGTTGCGATGCGCATGGCGCATAAAATTCCGCCACATGTCCGCCGGCAGACCGCCGCCGGTGACCC
>CALINB010000108.1 GCA_938045325.1 uncultured Rhodospirillales bacterium
CCCTCGGTGGCTCGAGCTCCATCAACGGCATGGTATATTCGCGCGGCCACCCGCTTGATTACGATGAGTGGGCCAATGCCGCCGGCTGTCATGGCTGGTCCTACGGCGAGGTTCTGCCCTACTTCAAGCGGTCGGAAAACAATGAAACGTTTCCCGGCGACCCCTATCACGGCACCGGAGGGCCGCTCCACGTCAGCAACATTAAAAAACCAAACAGGTTGGTCGATGTCCTGTTTGAGGCGACTGACTCGCTGCAAATCCCACGGCGCGAAGACTTCAACGCCGACGAACAAGAGGGTGTCGGGTTTCGCCAGGTCACGATTAAAAACGGCAAGCGCCATTCGGCCGCGGCGGCTTATCTCGATCCAGTTAAGCACCGGCCGAACTTAACGGTTATGACTGACTCCATTGCCGATAAGGTCACGATGGAGGGAAAGCGCGTCACCGGCATTGAAATCATCCAGGCCGGTGAACACAAAACGATCTTTGCCAACCGCGAAGTCATTATTGCCTGCGGCACCATCGTCTCGCCGGCCGTTCTGATGCGCTCAGGCATCGGCGACCCAGCCGAATTACAAAAACACGGTATCGAGGTTCGTCACCGCCTCGACAATGTCGGTAAAAATCTGCAAGAGCATGCCGCGGCCAATCTGGTCATGAAGAGCCCGAGCATCGCGAGTTATGGGTTTTCAGTCCGCGCGGTGCCGCACCTTACATGGCATGTATTTGACTATATTTTAAACCGCGTCGGCTTGCTGGCCAGCAACGTCAATGAAGCGACCGTATTCTCGCGCTCTCTGCCCGGCCTCGACCGGCCCGATATTCAACTTGGCTTCACGCCGGCCCTTCGCACATCGACAGGGCGGAAAGTCACCTACGGACACGGCATCAGCATGAACGCGTCGATCCTGCGTCCGAAAAGCCGGGGCACCATCAGCTTGAAAGACGCCGATCCAATGTCGGCACCCGTGATTGATCCAAATTTTTTTAGCATCGAAGACGACCTCGACACCATGGTCCGTGCCGTCAAACTCGGCCGGCGTATTTTAGGCTCGCCGGCATTCGACCCTTACCGCGGCGAAGAGCTTAAACCCGGCAAAGATGTTCAAACGGATGCGCAGTTCGCACAGTACGTGCGGGATAATTCTGCGACCGTGTTTCATCCCGTCGGCACCTGCGCGATGGGAAGTGGTGATGACACCGTCGTTGATCCGGCATTAAAAGTAAAAGGCTTGGAAGGCTTACGCATTGTCGATGCTTCCGTGATGCCGCTACTGATTGGCGGCAACACCAACGCACCGACCATGATGATCGCTGAAAAGGCCGCCGATATGATCCTCGGCAAGCCGCCCCTGCCGACATATCTGCCGGATGATTACCCGCACAAAACGACCCAAGCGGCGTAGTGGCTGATTTTTAGAAACAAGAATGAAATGCGGGCCGTGTAGGATTCCAACCACACGCCCTTTTAGACCCGCTGCCTAAGTGTTTGGGGATAGCGCTAACATGTCAACGAGGCTTGGCAAAATGCACAGCCTACTCCTATCATCTTAAATCCAATAAGTTTCGGAACACGCGCAAAGGTTTTTGTTTGTTAATGACTGGTACCCTTGGAAAGGGTGATCTTGTTGTAAACATTATACTTGCCAGATGGCTTAACCATGGGAATTCGCTTCACTTCTTTCAGCGATTCCGAATCATAGACCACCAGGGCACCCTTCATGTCCCAGATGCTAACCAAGGCATATTTACCATCCTTGGTAAATTCCACATGGGCTGCCGTTTTCCCTGGTTCCGGCCGAAGTGTTTTAACGATTTTGAGAGTACGTTTATCGATAACATGCATAGCATCCCGGTCTTTGCCGAAAAACACGTCGACCCAGGCATATCTCGTGTTCTCATGAGAGCGCATGAAAAATCCTGTGCCGAGTGTTTTGATCCGCTTTACGGTCCCCCAAGTTTCCATATCAATAACGCTGACGGCAGGCTCGCGCAGATGCGGTGTCGCCATGACCTGGCGGCCTTGATAGTTAAATACAATGCCCGAGCCCAGATGCGGCATGCCGGAAAGGTCGAGCTCTGCCACTTTCTTCCGGGCATCCAAATTGTAGACGACGCCTTTGCGACGATTGCGGGCAGCCCCCATCACTTCCGCATAGGACGGATCGAAAAAGAAATCGTCTAAATAATCCTCAATCTTGATGCGGCGAACAGCAAAGGGCTGCTTACCGACAACCACGCCCTCTTCTTGGCCTTTCCGGTAACTGTGAACGAAATTTGCATAAACAGGCGGTGCCTCCGGATCGTAAGACAGCTCCCAAACCTCTTTTATATCCTTCAGTGCCGCAACAAAACTTTGACGAGGCCGTGCGTCATAGACCGCCGAAACACGGGACGAAGTGCCCTTGCCGTCACCCACCGGGACAATTCGAAAGGGCGTTAAGTCTTTTGCGTGCAAGATAACGAGAGTATGCGGTAAAAAATTACCGGCGATGACCCATTTCCCATCCGATGATACAGCGATATTCCGTGTATTGATCCCGACGCGGATTTCCGCCACAGATTTGAGGGACCAAAGATCGTATTTGGAAACCCAGCCATCTCGGGACGCGAGGTAGACGAAGCGGCCGTTCGGTGAATACTTGGCACCGCCGTGCAGTGCAAAACGGGACTTAAACCGCCAAATCGCCTTGAAGGTATTGCCATCTAAATGATCCTCCCCCTGTGATTTGGTCCACCGTCTATCATAGGAAACGGAGGAT
>CALINB010000109.1 GCA_938045325.1 uncultured Rhodospirillales bacterium
AATTTACAAAAACGGAGACGACGTCAAGGATCTCCTGATTCCGTTCATCAGCAAAAGCGGCGGCACTGAAGATACCGCCCTCATCGAAAATCAGTACCATGCCGCCAGCCTTGGTAAAATCTCTGCAGAAAAATTCTGGCAGTCGGTCGGCCTAAAGGATGTCAATGAAGACGATTATCTTGCCACACTAAGTTTAACGCCTGGCCTTAAAGAATTTTTGCCATGGGCCGAAGATACTTTTGAGCAAATTTTATGCCTATCTAATGATCTTGCGAAATGGTCGAAAAAACTTCGACGTAAATTCGAATTGGAAAAACATATCCCGACCTGGGTCATTGGCGGTGACGTTAACCTCCGGAAACCAGCAAAAGAAATATACGAAATAATGATTAAACAGACTGGTGCCGAGCCACATGAAATCATTTTCGTAGACGATAGAGCTGAAAATTTACACGCAGCGGCTGATTTGGGCCTAAAAACGATCATGTTTAATGCGGAAACAAATGAGCAAACAAACGATTCACTTGCATTTGCCGGATCGTTCCCAGAGCTGCAAAAAACGATTCAAAACATGATCGAGTCGTGAGCCTAACCGCCTCTTCTGGGACCGGACGGTGGTGGCGGCGCCAAGGCTTTGCGCTTGCAATCCGGGCAGACGTTCTGGCCCTGCCGGACGGCACTAAAGGTGGCACCACAAGTAATACACGTATTGCGGCGGCGCTCTGTCGCCCGACGGTCAAAACCGGTGCGCCGGCCTAGAACCTGGCGGTCCGGATTCTCGCCGTTGCGCCGATCCTCGCCCGAACGCCGTTCGACTTAGGACCGTCTGATCTTTTCGCGTCTATCCTGGCCCGGATATTCAAAATCGTCTTCGGCCATAATTGTCCTGCTCCCGGGGGTCCGGCTTGAGCCAATACATCACTGTTCACATAAGGTTTCATCCTAACGGTATAAACGTTAATGAACCCTGATGGCAGTGATCCCGCGCACATACTGCCTCAATTTTGCCAAAAAAAGCCCTGAATTTCCCCACATTACGAAAGTTTCATCTTCCGGCAAGTCTCGCGTTAGGTGGTCCGGCTTATATTCGGAGGCAACATTTCATTCGAGCCTTTGTTGCGATGAACCATCGTACCAGACAATCGGAAGAATAGGAGATTTTGAAATGAACACACACGACACTCACAAGGCCCCGAAAGCCAAACGGCCTTGGTCGAAAACCATGATCGCCGGCACCGTCACCGCCTCGTTGATCGGATCGGCCGCATTCGGCGCCTTCGCGCTAGCCCGCGCTAATGACAATGCCGGCGTAACCACTGCCGCCCCATCCGCGCTGCTGGTGAGCGGCCAGTTGGCGCCAAACACATTTTCAGCAATTGCGGCAAAGGTTTCACCCGCCGTCGTGAACATCCAGGTCGAACAAACGGCAAGCACCGATGACGGCGATCATTCAGCTGGGCCGGGTCAAAATCCATTTCAAGGCATGCCGGAAAATTCTCCATTTCAGGAATTTTTTGAAAAATTCTTCGGTGAAAACATGCCCCACTTCGGCAACCCGAACGGTATGCCTCAACAAGGGCAAAAAGTCATGGGCATGGGCTCGGGCTTTATTATCGACAAGGAAGGCTACATCGTGACCAACGATCATGTCGTTGGTAATGCCGATAAGATCACCGTCACCTTAACGAGCGGCGAGAAGCATGATGCCAAACTCATCGGGCGTGATTCCAAAACCGATCTCGCGTTATTGAAGATCGACACGGATCAAAAACTGCCGTTCGTTTCTTGGGGCAATTCAAAGGCCGCCAAAGTCGGTGACTGGGTCGTCGCCGTCGGCAATCCGTTCGGTCTCGGCGGTACGGTTACGTCCGGGATCATCTCGGCTTTAGGCCGCGACATCAATGCGGGACCGTTCGATGACTTCCTACAGATCGATGCGTCCATCAACCGGGGCAACTCGGGTGGGCCGACATTCAACCTGCAAGGCGAAGTGATCGGCATCAACACGGCGATCTACTCGCCGAACGGCGGTTCCGTCGGTATTGGCTTTGCCGTGCCTTCGTCGATGGCCAAACCGATCATCGCACAGTTGAAAGAAAAAGGCTCCGTCTCGCGCGGCTGGCTTGGCGTGCACATCCAACGGGTCACGCCCGAGATCGCCGAGTCCCTCGGCCTCGACCAACACCAAGGTGCGTTGATCAGCAAGATTGAGCCGAAAAGCCCGGCCGCCAAATCCGGCCTCAAACAAGGTGATGTGATCCTGTCGGTCGACGGTGAAGCAATCGAAAAGATGCGCGAATTGCCGAAAGTCGTCGCCGCCATTCAAGCCGGCAAGAAAGCCGACTTCGGCGTCTGGCGCGGCGGCAAAAAAAAATCCGTAACCGTTGTGATCGGCAGCCTGCCGAAAACCATGACGGTCGCCGCGAAAACGCCGCAAAAGAAATTAAACCAGAATGCCTTCGGCATGACGCTCGCCACGCTTACCCCCCAGCTTCGGTCTCAATATAAGATTTCGAAGCACGTGGCGGGCGTCCTCGTCGTTCGCGTCAAGCCGAATAGTGCCGCCGCGAAGATGGGCCTCACCAAGGGTGACGTCATTCGCCGGGTCGGCCCGCAAGATGTGAACCAGCCGACGGATGTGAAATTCGGCATCGAAAAAGCGCAAGACCAAAAGCGCAAGGCCGTCCTCATCCTCGTCAACCGGCGCGGAAATGAATTGTTCTTCGCGCTGAAATTGCGAAAGGCATAACGCATTTAGTATTAGACCTCCCCCCCCCACTACACCGGTTTCCGCGACATTTGCGGAGCCGGTGTTTCTTTATTAGGGATCATGTTTATTTGTTTTGAGGAAAGGCGAGAACGACTCGCAGACCGGGCTCGTTATCTTCGAGTTTCAGGGTCGCATTATGAAGCCGCGTGATAGCAGCCACCAATGCAAGCCCCAAGCCACTGCCAGGCGCGGTTCGGCTCGAATCGAGACGGGCAAACCGCTGCAGGGCTTTTTCACGCTGCTCCGGCGGAATGCCGGGGCCGCTGTCGGCGACTATAACCGTCACGCCGTTTTTGTCCTGCGAAACATCGACCGTGATGGCGCCTTTGTCGGGCGTATATTTGATCGCGTTATCAAACAGATTGGCGAACAGCCGAAACAATAAATTTCGGTTGCCTTGAATGCCTAAGTTTTCAGAAATCGAGCAATCAAATGTTTGATTTTTTTCCGCCGCGACCGGCTCGTAAAGTTCGACCGCATCTTGCATCACTTCGGTAATATCGACCAATTCAAATTTGTCGCGCAACACGCCGGATTCGACCAGCGCAATATCCAAGATCGCATTGAATGTTTCCAGGATTGCATCCGCTTCCTGAATAGTATCGTGCATAACCTTCTCAAGGGTTTCAGCACCGGGTTTTTCAAGGAGCGTTACTTCCAGGCGCGTGCGCAGCCGGTTGATCGGTGAGCGCAAATCATGTGCGATATCGTTGGTGACCTCACGCATGCCTGACATCAAATGCTCTATTTGATCAAGCATGGCGTTGAGGTTTGCCGACAGCCGGTCGAATTCGTCATGGCTGCCCGTGACGGGCATGCGGCGCTGCATATCCCCATCGAGGATCGCGCGGCTACCCCGGTTGATCGCTTCAATACGCGACAGCACATGGCGGCTCATCAGAAAACCACCGAACATTCCAAGAATAAGCGTCAGCACCAGCCCCCAGATCAACGCATTGGTAATGAGCGCTTGAATTTTTTGACGCTCGGTCATTTCCCGGCCGACTAAAAGATGAAAACTATCCGGCAGGATAAACGTCTGAGCGCGTGCTGGACGTTCAACTTTCTTGCCATTCGTATC
>CALINB010000110.1 GCA_938045325.1 uncultured Rhodospirillales bacterium
AATCAGCTGACGGCGTTAATTCCAATTGATAGGACGACATTTCAAAAACGTAAAACCCGTCCTTAGAAACCGAATCGAGAGCCAGTACGGGTGAGCCGATGTTGCCGCCAACCCGATTGTCGATGCCCGCACGTTGCAGGATGTGGCCGATCAATGCCGTTGTCGTCGATTTACCGTTCGTTCCGGTTACGCCTAAATAAGACGCTGACGGCACGGCGCGAAATAAGAGTTCAATATCGCCGACGACTTCACATCCGGATTTTCGCGCAAGATGCGCTACCGGATGAGGCTCGGGATGGGTGTGCGGAATGCCCGGACTGAGAACCAATGTCTGAACCTGTTCCCACCGGCAATTGTATAAATCCGTTAGCGGCACTTGCGCAGCTTCGGCCTGCCGTCGTGCATCGGGGTTATCGTCCCAGGCCCATACCTCGACGCCTGAATCCATCAAGGCTTGCGACGCGGTCAGGCCGGTCCGGCCTAAACCGAAGATCGCGACGGGTGCATTTTTAAATTGCGAGAGATCAGTCATGAATCTTCCTCACCGCAACTTCAACGTGGACAAACCGATCAACGCAAGAATTGAAGCGATGATCCAAAAACGAATAACGATGGTCGACTCGGCCCAGCCTTTTTGTTCGAAATGATGGTGCAGCGGCGCCATGCGAAACACGCGCTTACCGGTTAGTTTGAAGGAGAGAACCTGAACAATGACCGAAACGGTTTCCAAAACGAACAAGCCGCCGACGATTGCCAACACCAATTCGTGCTTGGTGATTACGCTCACCGCGCCAACAGCACCGCCGAGCGCCAATGAACCCGTATCGCCCATAAAGACTTTTGCCGGCGGCGCGTTGAACCACAGAAACCCCAAACCAGCGCCGACGAGTGCGCCACAAAAAACGGATAATTCACCGGCACCCGGCACATGGTGAAGCTGCAAATAATTCGAAAATACCGTGTTACCGACAAGATAAGCGATCATCGTGAACACGCCGGCGACAATCATGACCGGCACGATAGCCAACCCATCGAGGCCATCGGTTAAATTGACCGCATTTGAGGCGCCGACCATGACGACGATGGCGAGCAGAATGAAACCCCAGTGAAGATTAATAAGAACGTTCTTAAAAAATGGCACCGCCAATGTCGTGCTTAATGCATCCGGCAGCAACTCGATAATCCACAACACAGCCGCGATGGCGACAAGTGCTTCGAGGGTTAGACGAATTTTACCCGGCAAGCCCTTGCTATCGCGCCGGATGACCTTCCGGTAATCATCGACGAAGCCGATCATGCCGTATGCGATGGTGACACCGAGAGCGATCCAAACAAATCCGTTCGTTAAATCCGCCCACAGAAGCGTCGAGATCGACAGGGCGAGAAGAATCATGACACCACCCATAGTCGGTGTCCCGGCTTTGGTGATTAAATGACTGGCCGGGCCGTCACTTCGGATCGGTTGGCCGCCGCTTTGGCGTGCGCGCAGCAAATCGATTAAGGCCGGCCCCAGCAGAAAACTGATGATGAGTGCGGTCATCACAGCACCACCAGTGCGGAACGTGAGATACCGAAAGACATTCAATGCACCGAATTGGTCGGCCAGGGGATAAAGGTAATTATAAAGCACGACTTTTAACCCCCATTCACGGCACGTTGCGGAGAAGAGGATGATTCTTGATCGGCCTGAAGCGCCAACAGCGCCTCAACAATGACACCCATACGGCTGCCAGCGGAACCTTTAACCGTGATCACATCGCCGGGGGCGACCGCTTCGGTGACAAGCTTCGTCAATTGATCAGCGTTTTCAGCATGGCCGCCGTTTAATTTATTTGGCAAGGCCTCCGCCAAATGTGACATTTCTGGCCCGGCGGTAAACGCCAGATTAATGTCGTTTTCCAAAACATGAGTCAGCAAACATTGGTGCTTCATCGCCGACTGCGCACCCAATTCCAGCATGTCACCAAGCACGGCAATGCGGCGGCCGTTTGCATCCAACTGATATCCGCCCAGAACGGCCAACGCGGCCTTCATGGAAACCGGGCTTGCGTTATAACTTTCATCAATAATGGTAACCTCGCCGCCCGGCACGGCAACGTGATGGATCTGGCCCCGGCCTTTTGCCGGCTGCAAGGCTGCGAGCCGGACTGATGCACTGACAACATCACCCCCTGCCGCCAGCACGCTGGCCAAAACGCAAAGACTATTCATGACCCAATGACGGCCCGGAATGCCGATATGATATGTAAGCGCGTGACCATCGACTTCCGCCATGACGACGGACTTGTCGTGTTCAAGGACCGCATCCAGCAAACGCACCCGGGCACGGTCATTTTGGCCGAATGCGATAAAGTTATTGATGCCACAATTCCGCGCCGCATCGGTTAACAGATCAAAATAAGGATTATCGTGATTGAGGACAGCTGTTCCGCCCGGCATCACACCGGCGAAAATTTCCGCTTTGGCGTGTGCGATTGCTTCCGTCGTTTTAAAGAATTCGGAATGAACCGCTTCAACGGTGGTAATCACGGCAACATGCGGGCGAAC
>CALINB010000111.1 GCA_938045325.1 uncultured Rhodospirillales bacterium
GGGGCAAAAGTTCACACTCGACGCCGTGCGCAAATGTGCGGCAACGCTTGCTACGAAAATCAGAGAAATGAAACTGACCAAAGTGGGCATCGACCTGACGGACATTGAAGCAATCGCAACCGACATTCAAGAAGAAGAAGCCTACATTGCACAAGCCGTTGTTGAAGGATTTGAACTTGGGCTTTACGACTACAATAAACTCAAAACCGACCGCGTTCAGGCTCTCAAAGATAAAAAGCATAAAAGCGAAGCGAAGTTTGAATTCAAAGAACTTGTTTTGATTACAAGTGCATCTTCATTGAAAGCTGTTGAAAGCGGCGCGAAGGTCGGCGAAGTGATTGGCTCGGCGCAATCTATGGTGCGCGACCTTATCAATTCGCCCAGCAACTACATGACGGCAACCGACCTTGCCAATGTTGCAAAAGCATCAGGCAAAAAATATGGCTACAAAGTAACTGTGTTCGATAAGAAGAAAATTCAGCAACTTAACATGGGTGGATTACTCGGTGTGAATTTGGGAAGTGCTGAGCCGCCGACGTTTTCGATTTTGGATTACACGCCGTCGGGCAAAGCCAAAGCCACGATTGCGCTTGTCGGCAAAGGCGTAACGTTCGACACAGGTGGCATCTCGATAAAGCCTTCGGAAAATATGAGCGACATGAAGTCTGATATGTCGGGCGCAGCCGATGTGATTGGCGCAGTGGAAATTGCGGCGCGACTTAAACTCCCGATTCGCGTGATTGGCTTCATTCCCGCAACCGATAATAAGCCCAGTGCCACCGCGCAAAACCCCGGCGATGTGCTGACGACTTATTCGGGCATCACAGTTGAGGTCGACAACACCGACGCCGAAGGACGGCTCATTTTAGCCGACGCGCTCACTTACGCCAAAGAAGAATACATACCCGACGCCATTATCGACCTCGCCACGCTCACCGGCGCGTGCGTGATTGCGCTTGGCTATCAAGCGGCAGGACTTTTCACCAACAACGATGAACTCGCCGAAAAACTTTCAAAAGCAGGTATTCGCTCGGGCGAAAAAGTTTGGCGCATGCCGCTTTGGGACGATTACGACAAGCAAATCAAATCCGAAGTCGCTGACGTCAAAAACACGGGCGGCAGAGGCGCAGGCGCAATTACGGCGGCAAAGTTCCTCGAGAAATTCATCGGCGACCACAAAGCATGGGCGCATTTGGATATTGCTGGTCCCTCGTTCCCGTCGATGGGCTCGAGCGGTGCCAAGAGCAGTTCGGGCTTTGGCGTGCGCTTGCTTGCTGAAGTGCTGCGCAACTGGAATTAACGCAGCACATCGTGTTTTTCAAAGGCAACTCGCTCGGGTTGCCTTCTCTTTTTTTGCAAATGCTTTCTTTTCGTGTAATTTCAAATTCAAGACGCAATCACATTTTCAAAAACTTAACAGGAGAATTTCAATATGGCAATGGACGCCTTAGGCATGGTGGAAACCAAAGGCTTGGTCGGCGCAATCGAAGCGGCGGACGCTATGGTCAAAGCCGCAAAAGTTGAACTTATTGGCAAAGAAGCCATTGGCGGCGGATATGTTACCGTTATGGTTCGCGGCGATGTCGGCGCGGTTAAAGCGGCAACCGATGCAGGCGCAGCGGCGGCACAACGGGTTGGCGAATTGGTTTCCGTCCACGTCATTCCGCGCCCGCATACCGATGTCGAGAGCATTCTTCCCAAGCGTTCTTAATCGCTCCTCTTGCCCATGCGCGAAGAACTTGCTGTTGGATTGATTGAAACACGAGGGCTGGTTGCCGCCGTTGAAGCGTGCGACGCCGCCCTCAAATCTGCCGACGTCAAACTCATCTCGATTGACCGAGCCGATGCCGGATTAATGACGGTGAAAGTCGTCGGTGAAGTTGCCGCCGTTCAATCTGCGGTTGATGCTGGGCGACTGGCGGCGGCGCGCGTCGGAACGCTGGTTGCGGCACACGTCATTCCGCGCCCCGATGCAAGCTTGCATGATGAACTCATTTATGTGGAAGTGCGCCCGCGCAAAAAGAATCAAGCCCAATCTAGCGCGCAAACGCCATCAGCGTCAACTGTCTCTGAAACGGCTTCTTCATCTTCAATCTCTCAACCACCCAAACCTACCCCGCCACAACCCGCCTCCGCCGTGTCGGTCTCTCAACCCTTACCCGAGCATCTTGCCGATATGACTGTGCAGGAACTTCGTCGTTATGCACGCACCTTGCCGAACTTTCCAATTCAAGGCAGAGAAATTTCGCGTGCTGGAAAAGAAACCTTGCTCGCGCTTCTGCGCCAAATCAATGCATAAGCGGTTTTTTATCCACCGTCCCAAACCGATGATGCAACGCGGCGCGTTTGATGTATGCAATTAACCGTTTTGGTTGATTCGCCCTGAATGATATTTGAAATCGGAGAAATAATTTTTCTCAAAGCGCGTTGCGAAATCGCAAAAAGTCGTTTCGCCCTTTTCACAAATCATTTAGTTTTACAGTGATGTATGAGAGGATAATGGCGAAGTCAATGTGGTTCTTTTTGTTTCAGCTATGGAGACAAAACTGACGAAATCGCCCAAACTTGCCGCGCAACTCCTTCTCAAAGGCGGCGTTGTGGC